>NZ_JAPVLS010000083.1:5994-44452 GCF_027158125.1 Streptomyces sp. H39-C1 | reverse complement strand
CTGGCCGGCCGTGACGTCCTCGGCCGGGGGCGTACCGGCTCCGGCAAGACCCTCGCGTTCGGTCTGGCGCTGCTCTGCCGCACCGCCGGACAGCGTGCCCAGCCCCGCCAGCCGCTCGCCCTGGTGCTGGTGCCGACCCGTGAGCTGGCCCAGCAGGTCACCGACGCCCTGACCCCGTACGCCCGCTCGCTGCACCTGCGGCTGGCCACGGTCGTCGGCGGTATGTCGATCGGCCGCCAGGCCAGCGTGCTGCGCGGCGGCGCCGAGGTCGTCGTGGCGACGCCGGGCCGGCTCAAGGACCTGATCGACCGGGGTGACTGCCGGCTGGACCGGGTGGCCATCACGGTGCTCGACGAGGCCGACCAGATGGCGGACATGGGCTTCATGCCGCAGGTCACCGCGCTGCTCGACCAGGTGCGCACCGACGGCCAGCGGATGCTGTTCTCGGCCACCCTGGACCGCAACGTCGACCAGCTGGTGCGCCAGTACCTGCACGACCCGGTGGTCCACTCGGTGGACCCGTCGGCCGGTGCGGTCACCACGATGGAGCACCACGTGCTGCACGTGCACGGCGCCGACAAGCGCGCCACCACCACGGAGATCGCCGCCCGTGACGGCCGGGTGCTGATGTTCCTGGACACCAAGCACGCCGTCGACCTGCTGACCCGCGAGCTGCTGGCCAGCGGTGTGCGCGCGGCCGCGCTGCACGGCGGCAAGTCGCAGCCGCAGCGCAACCGGACGCTGGAGCAGTTCAAGACCGGCCACGTGACCGTGCTGGTGGCGACCAACGTCGCCGCCCGCGGTATCCACGTCGACAACCTGGACCTCGTCGTCAACGTCGACCCGCCGAGCGACCACAAGGACTACCTGCACCGCGGCGGCCGTACCGCCCGCGCGGGGGAGTCCGGTGTGGTCGTCACGCTGGTGCTGCCGAACCAGCGCCGCGACATGACGCGTCTGATGGCCGACGCCGGCATCACGCCGAAGACGACCCAGGTCCGTTCCGGCGAGGCCGAGCTGACCCGGATCACCGGTGCCCAGGCCCCGTCCGGTGTTCCGGTCGTCATCACCTCCCCGGTGTCCGAGACCGCGAAGCGCAGTGCCGCCTCGACCCGCGGGCGCCGCAGCCGTACGGCCCAGGCTCGTCGCGCCGGTGCGCCGGATCGTTCCTCCAGGCCCCGTACGACCGCCGTCTGACCGTTGCCGGCCAACGGCCGGCAGCACCCCGAATACCGCCGGGCCCCACTGACGAGTGGGGCCCGGCTTTTCGTTGTCGCTGTCAGGCGGAAGGGCCGTCAGGCGGAGGCGTCGTCAGGCGGACGCGTCGCCTGTGCGCGGCTCGGGCGGAGCGACCGGGAGCAGGGCTTCGCCCACCCCGTCGGCGAGCGTCAGGACCTGGTCCGCACCGGTCAGTTCGAGCGTGCGCAGCAGTTGCGGGCTGACGTCGGCGAGGACCAGGACGTCCCCGCGGTCCTGCAGCGTCTGCCGGATGGTGAGCAGCAGGCCCAGCCCGCGGGAGTCGCAGAAGGTGAGGCCGGCGCAGTCCAGTACCAG
Organism: Streptomyces sp. H39-C1; assembly: GCF_027158125.1. Classification (NCBI taxonomy): domain Bacteria; kingdom Bacillati; phylum Actinomycetota; class Actinomycetes; order Kitasatosporales; family Streptomycetaceae; genus Streptomyces; species Streptomyces sp. H39-C1. Next base: position 42,898 of record NZ_JAPVLS010000083.1, on the reverse strand, counting down.
GCGGGACCGGCGGGTGTCGCCGTCCTGCTGGGCCGGCAGCTCGCCGTTCCCGGCCCGGCCGTCCTGCCGGGCCCGGAGCAGCTCGGCCACGGCGGTCGCCAGGACGTCCTCGCTGTCGAGGTCGAGCTCGCCCGCCAGCGCGAGTACGTCGACATCCCCCTGGCCGTGGCGTACGGGCCGCACCTGCAGCCGAGTCATGGTCGTCTCCCGAAGATCAAGATCGAGGAAATCTGGGTGTGCTCACGTCGCCCCCACCCCGCCTTGCCACGGGTCGGCCGACTCCGTGGCGAGGTAGCGCGAGGGAAGCGTACCTGGCTTCCCGGCGTGCGTAAATCTGCCTCGGCCACGATAGACATTTCCCGATCGGGTTGTTAGGTTTTCTGACGTAATGCAGGACGTCGGTGATCTCCGGCTGTCGCCTCCCCCGAGTGGGCTGTCCGCCGCAGAGGTGCAATGACCCCCAGAACCCGTACGAACACGACCGACAGGTTCGACGACGACGACTACCCCGCCTACACCATGGGCCGGGCCGCGGAGATGATCGGCAGCACGCCCGCCTTCCTGCGGGCGCTGGGTGACGCGCGGCTGATCACCCCGCTGCGTTCGGAGGGCGGCCACCGCCGCTACTCGCGCTACCAGCTGCGCGTCGCCGCCCGCGCGCGCGAACTCGTCGACCAGGGCACGGCCATCGACACGGCGTGCCGCATCGTCATCCTGGAGGACCAGCTCGAGGAGGCCCTGCGCCTCAACGAGGAGCTGCGCCGCGGGGCCGGCGGCCCGCCGCCCGGGGACGGCTGACCGTCCGGGCGGCGCATCCGGGCCGGACGGGCCGGTGCGGGCCCGTGCCACGACGGCGCCGGAGCGCCTAGGGTCGGTGCTGTGCTGAGCATCGTGGATGAACTGACCGGCCCTGGTCCGCTGCGGATCTGCGCCCATGCCCCACAGGACGGCGATCCGGGCGATCTGACCGGACTGCGGGTGCTCCTCGTCGCCGATGTGCTGGCGCGCGTCGTCGAGCTGCGCGGCAGGGCGGTGCTCATGGGGTGGACCGGACCGCAGGTGCCCTCCGCCGACGGGGCGGGCATCCGTCCGGCCGACGCCACCGGCACCCTCGAGGAGATCACCGAGACACTGGGCGGCCCACCGGTCGTGCACATCACCCATCGCGCCTACGAGGGCGCGGGCGGCGCCAGCCTCCGCGTCGGCGAGGCGAGCGCCACGGGACCGGACCCGGTGGACGGGGACATGCTCGCCGTGCGCGTGTTGCTCCTCGGCCACCCGCACCACGAACCGATCGCCGTCACGTCCGAGGAGATCGCCGTGGCCGGCCGCCTGCTGGCCCGCTGGCGGCGAGCGGTGGCCGACTGGGCCGAGGAGCCGTCCAAGCCGATGGCCGCCGACCTGGTGCGAACGGCCCGGGCCACGCTGGAGGACACCCTCGACACCTCCGAGGTGCTGCGGCTGCTGCGCGGGCTGGAGACGGCCGGTGAGGTACCGTCCGGCGCCAAGTTCGAGACCTTCGCGCATCTCGACCGGGTTCTCGGCCTGGAAGTCGTCCGCGAGATCGGCCGCCCGCGCTCCGCCGGGGCACCGGCATGAGCGGGACGCGGCGACTGGTGATCCTGCGGCACGCCAAGTCCGCCTGGCCCGACGGCGTTCCCGACCACGAAAGACCGCTGAACCGGCGCGGCCTGCGCGATGCCCCCGCCGCCGGCCGGTGGTTGGACGAGGCGGGCCGGCTGCCCGACCTCGTCCTGTGCTCCTCCGCCCGCCGGACCCGCCAGACCTGGGAACTGGCCGCCGCCGAGCTCGACGGCGCTCCACCGGTCCGCTACGAACCGCGCCTCTACGCGGCGGACGACGACGATCTGCTCGACGTCGTCCGCGAAGTGGCCTCCGATGTCGGGACGTTGCTGCTGGTCGGCCACAACCCCGGCCTCCAGGAACTGGCCCTGCTGCTCGCCGGCGAGGCGGCCGGCGACACCCTGGAGCGCGCGCGGACCAAGTTCCCCACGTCCGGCACCGCCGTGCTCACCTGGAGCGGACCGTGGTCGGCCCTCGAGCCGGGGTCCGCCCTGCTGACCGACTTCGTGGTTCCGCGCGGGCGGCGTGAGGAGCGTTCCTGACGGCGGGCGGCCGGAAGGGCGTTCCCCGCCTCAGCGGAAGGTCCCGGCGGCCGCGACGGTCGCCGGGGTCGCGACGCTTCTGACGGGTTCAGCGGCCTTGACGGGTCCGGCCGTTCTGACGGGCGCGGTGGTTCCGAGGTGCGCGGTGGTTCCGACGGGCCTGGGAGCGGGGGCGACCAGCGACGGGTCGACGGTGAGGGCGGTGACGCCCAGCGGCGCCCCGAGCTCGTGCAGCGCGGACGCGGACAGTCTGATCCACTCCTGGCCGGCGCCCAGCGCCGCGACGAGCCGCTGCTCGGTGGTGAAGGCGACGGCGGTGCGGCCGCCGAGCGGGGTGCGGAAGAAGCGGGCGCTGCAGCCCGCGGAACCCGGCCGGACAGGGACGAGAAGTGGTCCGGCCGGGATGCGTTCGGAAGGTTCGGGATCCTCCGCGTACTGGTGCTCGACCATCACAGTGCTCCTTGAAAGAGGCGAAGCGTACTCCGGCGTGATCGCCGGCGCCGCTCCGATGAAGGTATCCCCGCGCGGGGGGTCGTCGATCACGCTCCTTACGGGGGCTTGATGCGGACACCGGCCCCTTTGACGCGCTCCTGACGGGCAGCTGACGGGGCGCGGAGCGGCGTCCTGAGGCCTGCGCCGTCAGGGGCGCATCAAAGCTCCGGCCTGCGCGTCAAGCACGCGTCAGGGAGGGAGGCGGGGCCCGGACCTGCGGGCATAGCGTGATGGCAGTGCTCCCGGCGATCACGCCGGAGAGCAGCTCGTCTCCCTTCCGGAGGACCGCCATGTGCCTGTGCCAGTACGAGGACGAGGACGAACCGGAGCCGACCGAACGGATCGCGGCCGGTTCCTTTGTCGTCCCGGCGCCGTCGGACCAGCCGGCTCCGTACGTCCGCACCACCCTCTGCGCCCGGTCGGCCCCGGCGTACCCCGCCGCCGGCCCTGACGTCGTCGCTCCCGCTCCCGTCAAGACCCTGGCGCCGGACAACTGGCGCCACGCGGACCGCACGACGCCGGCGCGCTGCGCATGACCGCCACCTCGCTCGTACCGGCCCTGGCCACGGCGCCGGCGGTGGACCCGTCGTCGCTCGTCGTCTGGCCCGCCTCCGCCCGGCCCGCCGCCCACGGCGATGTCACCGTCGCGTGCGTCTCGCTTGCGGAGGCGGCCGACCGCTTCGGCACCCCGCTCTACGTCCTGGACGAGGGTGAGATCCGCGACCGCTGCCGCACCTACCGCGCCGCCTTTCCCGAGGCCGATGTGATCTACGCGGCCAAGGCGTTCCTCTGCCGTGCCCTGCTGCACTGGGTGGAGGAGGAAGGCCTGGGCCTGGACGTCTGCTCGGCGGGCGAGTTGGAGCTCGCCGTCACCACGGGATTCCCGCCCGAGCGGATCGTCCTGCACGGCAACGCCAAGAGCCCCAAGGACCTGAGCGCTGCCGTACGGCTCGGCGTCGCGCGGATCGTGGTCGACAGCGCCTCGGAGATCAACCACCTGGCCGTGCTGGTGCCGAGGGGCACCCGGCAGCAGGTCATGGTGCGCGTGGTGCCGGACGTCTCGGCGGGCGGCCACACGGCCGTCAGAACCGGCACCGACGGGCAGAAGTTCGGCCTGTCGATCACCGACGGCTCCGCCGAGGAGGCCGTCGACCGGATCCTCGGCCGGCCCGAGCTGGAACTGGTCGGCCTGCACTGCCACATCGGATCCCAGATAGCCGACGTCGAGCCGTACATCACGGCGTTGCGCCGGCTGATCGGCCTGATGGCGCGGATCCGGGACGACCACGGCGTCGCCCTGCCGCAACTCGATCTCGGCGGCGGGCACGCGGTGGCCTACCGGCCCGGCGAGGACGTCCTCGACGTGGCCGCGCTCGCCGCCCGGGTCCGCGCCGAACTCGCGGAGGGCTGCGCCCGCGCCGGGCTGCCGGTGCCACGGCTCACCATCGAGCCGGGACGGGCGATCGCCGGCCCGGCGGGCGTCGCGCTCTACCGCGTGCTGTCGGTCAAGGACACCGGCGGGCAGCGCTTCGTCGCCGTGGACGGCGGCATGAGCGACAACCCGCGGCCCGCCCTGTACGGGGTGCGCTACGCGCCCCGGCTCATCGGCCGCGGCTCCACCGCCCCGGTGCGCCCGGTCACCGTCGTCGGCCGGCACTGCGAGGCCGGTGACGTCCTCGCGGCCGGTGCGGCACTGCCGGACGACGTCCGTCCCGGCGACCTGCTGGCCGTCCCCGTCGCGGGCGCCTACCACCTGTCCATGGCCTCCGGCTACAACCTGGTGGGCCGCCCGCCCGTCGTCGCCGTCCACGACGGCACCGCCCGGCTCCTGGTACGCCGCGAGACGCTGACGGACATGAGCCTGCGCGACATCGGTCTGTAGGACGCGTCAGCCAGGACCCGTCAGCCAGGAGCCGTCCGTCTGGACCATTCCGTCAGGACCCGTCGTCCTGCCGCGTCCGGGCGTGAGGCTGTCAGAGGGCCGTCAAGGATCCCGCCGGCCGTATATCGGGTCCGTCAAGGGATGCCGCTGCCCGCGCTTCGCGGGGATCCACTGGAAGGACAAGGAACCGGGGCGCAGGGTCCACGGTTCACCGGTCTCAGTAGAGAAGGAAGCGAAACCACCATGGCCGAGGCCACGCGGATCATCGTCGGCGTCAGCGGATCGCTGAGCAGCCTGGCCGCCCTGCATCGCGGCGTCGCCGAGGCGCGCCGCTCCGACGCCCTCCTCGTGCCGGTGCTCGCCTGGGTGCCGGTGGGCGGCGAGATCGCCTACCGCAGGACGCCCTGCCCGCCGCTGCTCAAGGAATGGGAGCGCGCGGCCGGCAAGCGCCTGGACACCGCCTTCGAGCAGGCCCTCGGCGGCTACCCCAACGGCCTGCGTATCCGGCCGCTGATCGTGCGTGCCGGGGCCGGTCAGGCGCTGGTGCGGATCGCCGACCGGCCGGACGACCTGCTCGTGGTGAGTGCGGGCCGCCGCGGCCCGCTGACCCGGATGTTCCACGGCTCGGTGGCCCGCTACTGCCTGGCCCACGCCAAGTGCCCGGTGATCGCCGTACCGCCGTCCGACCTGCTGGAGACCCTCGAACGCGCGGGGCGCCACGGGTTCCCGTTCCCCAACACCCGCTTCGGAGCGCGCTATGCGACGCGGCGCCCCGACGAGATGAGCCCTGTGGGTGAAGATCCGTATCGCCCGTCATCAACCTCATGACGGTTTGTCAGGCCCGGCGGGCCTTCTTTCGCGTCGCGGCCTTCGCTGTGCCCGCGGCCTTCGCTGTGCCCGCGGCCTTCGCCGTGCCTACGGCCTTCGCCGTGCCCGCGGCCTTCCGTGCCGGCTCTTTCCTGCTCGACCTGGTCGACCAGGTGAACTCGATCTCGAGCTCGATCTCCCCATCGCCGATCTCGACCTCGATCTCGCTGCGAAGGTCGTCGGCGATCCGCAGGCTCAGCGTTCCCGGGCTGAGTTCAAGTTCGGCATCCTCACCTTTCCTCAGCGCGGCTGCGAGTGCTGTGAGCTGGTCAGCCGCCTCAAGGCGTGTCAGTGAGCGCTTCTGCTCGAACTTGAGGTCTTTCATGGGTGTCTCCGATCCGGAAACGGGATGGGCGTCGGGCGTCGTATCAGGGCCATGCGCGGGCGCGTAGGGAACACGTCGTCCTCAGCGATGGCGGCGATGCCCACGAAGATCATTACCGCGCGTCCGCGCTCGGCCGCCCGGCCTACTTCCAATGTCGACCCACCGGGATCACTCCGCACCTCGGGGTGCCTGACCGACAGCGCTCGATGAGCAACTCGCAGCCCATCTGTGCAGGTCGGAGCGGTGTCGTAACGCATACGGCGACGACGTGACCGATCACGACAAACGGGCTCTCCCCATCCGGGCCCGCACCTGGTCGGACGCCTGCACCCATGGCCCGGCGGACCATGCGCCCCCATGCGGGAGCCCACGATGGGTTCTACGATTGGGGAAGCTTCACGCTCGCGGAACGCGGTTCTCTCCGCCTCATATCTCCCTCTCTCCCTCGAGATATCTCCCTGAAGCTCGAAACTCACCAGGAGGCCATGCGACATGTCCACTGCGTCGGAAACCCCTGTCCTGGACACCCTTGCTGCCATGACGGTCGACTCGATCGAGCGATGCGGGATGGCACCCGACATGTTCATCGTCACGCGTATCGCGGCACTCGCCGCCTCGGATGCCCCGCCCATCTCTTACGTGGCGCATATCGACCCCGCACTCCAAGCCGGTCTGACCGCCGAACAGGTGCAGGACATCCTGGTCGCCATCGCACCCATCGTCGGCACCGCCCGTGTCATGACGGCAGCAGGCAACATCGCCACGGCGCTCGGCATCGCCATCGCCGTCGCCGATGCCGAGATGGACGCCCAGGGCTGAATCTCCGTCCGCTCGTCCCGCCGCAGCAGCAGTCGATGTCCGAAGGCACTCCGCCGACCTGAGTCCACCAACCGGTCCACCAACCGGTTGACCTCCGTGGTGGGTCGCGGGTCCGCGCTCCGGGACAGCTGGGACGATTCGGCCCATGGCATCCAAGGCAGGAACCGCCGCGAGTTCGGCAACGGCGCGAATCGTCCTGCTGGCACTCGCTGCCGGCCAGTTCCTGATGGCGCTCGACAGCTCGGTCATGAACGTCTCCATCGCGACGGTGGCCGAGGACGTGGGCACGACGGTGACGGGAATCCAGGGTGCCATCACGGCCTACACCCTCGTGATGGCGATGTTCATGATCCTCGGCGGCAAGGTGGGGGCGCTGATCGGCCGCAAACGCGCGTTCATGATCGGCTGCGTCATCTACGGCTGTGGCTCCCTGACCACGGCGATCGCACCGAACCTGCCCGTGCTGCTGTTCGGCTGGGCGTTCCTCGAGGGGATCGGGGCGGCACTGATCCTGCCCGCCATCGTGGCACTCGTGGCGAGCAACTTCGTCGCCGAGCGCCGTCCCGCCGCTTACGGTCTCGTCGCGGCCGCAGGGGCCGTGGCGATCGCGGTCGGGCCGCTCATCGGGGGTGTCGCGACGACGTACTTCTCCTGGCGATGGGTCTTCGCCGGTGAGGTCGTGGTGGTGCTCGGCATCCTGGTGCTTGCCGCCCGCATCGTCGACACGCCGATCAGCGAGCGGCCGCGCATTGATCTCGTGGGCGCCGTGCTCTCCGCGCTCGGGCTCGGGATCTTCGTCTACGGCGTACTCCGCTCGGACGAATGGGGCTGGTTCCAGCCGAAACCCGACGCGCCCTCGTGGCTCGGGGTTTCGCTGGTCGTGTGGCTGATGCTGGCCGGCCTACTGCTGATCTGGCTCTTCCTTCGCTGGGAGGCCCGCATGGTGGAGCGGCACAGGGAACCTCTCGTCGACCCGGCCATGCTGCACAACAGGCAGCTCACCGGCGGACTGACCATGTTCTTCTTCCAGTACCTCGTTCAGATGGGCGTCTTCTTCGTCGTACCGCTCTATCTGTCCGTCGCCCTGGGCCTGTCCGCGCTCAAGACCGGCGCCCGCATCCTGCCGCTCTCCGTGACGCTGCTGGCGGCCGCGATCCTGATTCCGCGCCTCTTCCCGGATGTCTCGCCGCGGCGGGTGGTGCGGCTCGGGACCCTCGCGTTGCTCGCGGGCGCGGTGATCCTGATGGCCGCGCTCGACGCGGACGCCGGCGCGGAAGTCGTCACCATTCCCCTCCTGTTGATCGGACTCGGCATGGGCGCGCTGGCCTCCCAGCTCGGGTCGGTCACCGTGTCCGCCGTGCCCGAAGCCCAGAGCTCGGAAGTCGGCGGCGTTCAGAACGCCGTCACCAACCTGGGCGCCTCGATCGGTACGGCGCTCGCCGGGTCGATCATGATCGCCGCGCTGTCGACGTCGTTCCTGACCAGCGTGGAGCAGAATCCGGCGGTCCCGGCCGACGTCAAGAGCCAGGCGGCTGTCGAGCTCCAGAGCGGCGTACCGTTCTTGTCGGACGCCCAGCTCAAGTCCGCCCTCGGCGACGCCGGCACGAGCGCGAAGGTGACTCAGGCGGCACTCGACGCGAACGCCGACGCCAGGATCGACGGCCTGCGCGCCGCACTCGCCATCCTCGCCTTCAGCGCTCTCCTGGCGATGTTCTTCACCTCACGGATCCCGACGACCCAGCCCCGTTCGACGGAGCCGTAGCGGGCGACCTCGACGGCGGGTTGAGACCGAGTGCGGGGCCATCGCGGGGCTGGGACGGTCCGGTGAGGAATCCGCTGAGCAGGACCGGGGCTGTTGCCGTGATCCTTGCGTCCACGGACGGTCCACGGACGTGGCCGGATCAGAAGGGAGCAGTGCCGATCTCCTTGCCCTGGGCGTCCCGCAGTTTGATCTCGGAGGAGTGGTCGGTGCCCTGGGTACCCGGCAGTCCCAGGGCGAAGTAGGTCTGGGTCAGGCCCGGGAGCCGGAAGGTCGGGGTGCTGTAGTGCACGCCCTTCCAGACACAGTCCACCGACTTCACGCTGGGACTGACCTGCCCGATGGTCACCCACCCCACGGAGCCGTGGCCTGACGGAGCGTCGATCGTGTAGCCGGTGGTGCTGACGCCGCCGTCCGAATTGGCCGGCTGCTGGTCGCAGCCGAACATGCCGGCTGTGCCGGTGTCCGGGCCGGTCGCTGCCACGACCGCGGTGCAGGAGGTGCCGCCGCCGGCGTGCACCAGCCCCAGCTTCCAGGGGACGCCCGCGATCTTTCCCGAATGTTCGGGGAAGGTTCGGTAGATCGGGAAGGGCGGATCCTGCGGCGTGCGCGGGGCCTTCGTTGTCGTGATGCTCGGCCGGGGGATCGCCGGGGCCTTCGGGGTCGTAGCGGCCGGTGGGGACATCGGGGTGGCCGTGGTGCCCGCGGAGTTCGCCTGCGCCGCCAGCCAGCCGCCTCCCCCCAGCACCGTCGCGACAGCTACCGCCGAAAGCCCCAGCAGGGCCCGCCGCGTCCGACGTTGCCGCCGGCCGGAGGTCACGATGGCTCCCAGCGGCACCCGGCCCACCTCACTGTCCTGCGACAGCCGCTCGAACACCGCTTTCAGACCGTCCTCGGTAGGGCTCGTGGGGTCGTTCATGACTGTCCTTCCGAAGGGTCGAGCCGCAGCGCGGGATCGAGCCGAAGCTTGGCCAGTGCCTTGGAGGTCTGGCTCTTCACGGTGCCCACCGAGCAGCCCATCGCCGCAGCGACCTGCGCTTCGGTCAGGTCCGACCAGAAACGCAGCACCAGAACCGCGCGCTGCCGCGGCGGAAGCGCCGCCAGCGCCCGGTTGACCGTCACCCGCCACGCGGCGGCGGGTGCGAAGTCCACCGAGGCGGCCGCGCTCGCCTCGGTCCGGCGGTCCCACGCCACTTCCCGCACCCGACGCCGACGCATCCGGGTGCGGTGCGCATTGACCAGGACCCGATGCAGATAGGCGTCCACGTCCCGCGCCCGCGACACCTTGTCCCAATGGGCATAGCAGGACGCCAGAGCGGTCTGGGCCAGATCCTGCCCGGCGCCGACATCACCGGTCAGCAGATAACCGGTCCTGACGAGCGATGGCCACCGCCTCGCCGCCAGCAGGTCGAAATCCGGTATCCCCTCACCCTCCTCGACCGGTTCCGCAGCAACTCCGGGGGGCGCCGTGCCACGCGCTTTCACGTTGAAGATGCTCATGACCCCCTTAGAGTCACGCGACACCGCAAATGGTTGCCCGGTCACCTCAGATCACCGACTGAGCGGTGCCGCGGGCACCACGAGGAGCGCGCCGGCGGCACTGAACCGCTGCCCCTGGCTCTACGGCAGCAGCGGCGCCAGGAGTTCTTCGCCGGCGGGGTAGGGGAGTTCGGCGGGCAGGAGCCGGTCCGCGGTGTGCAGGTCTCCGGCGCGTACGAGGGTGTGGATCTCCTGGGCGAGCGGCGTCACGTCGGTGATGGTGACCGTCCACTCGTCCGCGTATCGGCGGGCGGCGTCGCCGGTGAGGCCGAGTTGGAGGGAGCGGTACGGCAGCGGCTGGAGGTGGAGATCGCGTTCCGGGTCCCATTGGACGCGGGCGGGGGAGCGTTTGAGGTCGCGCTTCCAGGTGGCCAGGTTGGGTTGGAGCCCACGCTCGTAGTGGGAGAGGCAGGCATGGCGCAGCGCCCACTCGAAGCCTTCACGGGAGATTTCGACGGCGAGTACCGTCTCCTGGTCCTCCTTCATGCCCCAGCCGCAGCGGTACATCATCCAGAGGAACGAGGGCTTGATCCACGTCAAGCCGCGTTCATAGTCCCTTTCGGACTTGGACCGAGAGGATGTCCTCGTGCTGGATGCGCCTGCCAAGGGAAACGTCGTGCGACATCAGCCCAGGTAGGGCTCAGCGCGGTGCTCCATGAAGTGGCGGATTCGGAGCTGCTGAGTGTGATGCATCGGAAGCTCGGCAATCTCAGCCTGGGCGATGAATCGGAGCTCCGTCGACTCATCCGACATGGCGAGTCGACCACCGACGACTCGGGCGGTGAAGCAGACGTTGAACTGCCGTCGTACTTCGCCGTCCGAGTAGGCGATGACGTGCCGCGGGTCGGTGTACGTGCCGACAAGCCCGGTGATCTCCACGTCGAGGCCGGTCTCTTCCTTGACTTCACGGACGGCGGTACCGGGAAGCGAGTCCGTCATGTCCATACCGCCGCCTGGCAAGGCCCAGAGGTCGTTGTCCGTCCGCCGCTGAAGCAGGATGCGACCCTCCTTGTCGGTGACGACAGCGGACGCTGCCACGACCAAGCTGTTGGGCTTGGGCGCTTTGGGGTCGTCGTAGTACTCAGTCCGGCTCGCGGTCACGTCTCCTGTACCTGCGTCGCTGTCGCCCACACCGCATCGAAGCTTCCCGCGTAGGTGTCGAACATTCCACCATCGCCGTGCCGGCGGAGGTGCCAGACGGGTGCGCCGTATGCGTTCACTCCCCAGACATGGGCATTGATCAGGGCCTGGTCATCGGCGCGATACAGCGAGTTGTACAGGGTGGTCCCGTGCGTCCGGACCTCGATCCCGGGCACGCCGACGAGTGGCGTGTAGTGCATGAGGGCGAGTCGGCAGCGTGATTCGATGCCGTGCCCGAAGCGTTCCTCCTGGCCGCGCTGCCGGACGTTGGGATCGTCCGGATCCCCAATGGCGATGCGAACCGCGCAGCCATCGGCGGCTCGCTCCCGCAGAAGCTCATTGAGGCGGGGATACGCCTCGTGCAGAAAGATGGCGGCGTACACCAACACGTCGATCTGCTCGTGTGCCTGCGACAGCATGTCGACGAACGTCGACGCGGGAATGTCAGCGCGCTGGTCATAGAGCGCTACCAGTTCGGGACTGACTGCTCGGGCAGCACGGGCCTGCCTGAGCGCTGGCCACAGAGCGTGCACGTCTTCTCCTAAGGTCTCTGCCGCCAGCATGGCTGTGACGCGGCGTGGTGTGCGGCCGAGATTGACCCATCGCTCAACGGACTTCGGGTCCACCTCGGCCTTTACCGCGAGGGCGGCGTATGTCCAGCCTCCGGCTGCCATGGCGGCACGTAATCTCTCGTTCGGCATCTGAGTCTCTCCCCACCTGACGGGACGGCACTAGGGACGTTCTACCCGGTGTGGGACGTCCCGAAGTGGGTTTTGGGGGAGGTTCCAACGTCCTGGTGATGCGCGTGATGATCCCGGCATGAGCAATGACGGGATTCCTGAAGTCGGCGCGCTGGCAGTGGATACAGCCAAGCGGCGCACGGGCCACGTCATGGGCCGCGTAGGCCCGTACATCCAACTGCGGCCAGTCGGCGGTGGAACGGAATGGGGCGCCTGCCCGGAGGACGTCAAGCCTGCCGGGACTGACGGTCAGACTGGTACGCGGGTCGACGACGCGAGCAGCGTTGAGGACCGGTGGTCGTGATGGCCCGCGTTGCGGCGCTGAGGGTACAGCGCGGGGACCGGGTCAGTGTGCGCGGTCAGTGGCGAGAGGTGAAGGCGGTTCGTTCGGACCGGTTTGCCTCGGGTGGCCTGGTAGTCGTGCTGGTCTTCACCTCTGGTCTGGCCCTGCGGCTCAATGCGGCGGACGGCCTGGCGGTCGAACGTGGTGGCCGGGGGCTGCGGTGATGGTGGGCAGGGCGGTCTATCGGTACACGGATTGGTCGCTGGCCACGGACACAACGGCTAGCGGCCCGATCTATGCGGCGGAGTGCACTTCGTGCGGCGAGGCGTCGGCGGCAGCGGATGAGCAAGAGGGTCCGGAGGTGTGGTGCTTGCGCCATGCCGGGCTCACCGGGCACACGGGATTCCGTGGCGTGATCACGAGCTTCTTCCGGGCCTCGCTGGTGGAAGGTCCACGGTGAGGGGCGTGGGTGCGCGCGAGCGGGTGGCGTCAGCCGCGTTCGTGCTGGAGGTCTGGTGGTGGCGCCACGTGACGGATCGCAGGTTGTTCCGCTTGCTGGATGGGGAGCGTGCCCGGATCGCTGCCGGGATGTCCGATGCCCGCGCGCAGGAGGGTCTGCGGAGGTTGCCGGGCGGGTTCGCAGAGCTGGTGCGGCCGAAGCGCGGGAGGGTCGCTCCCTGCCCCCATAGGTCGGGCCGGGGTCGTCGTTCCGGGAAGGTCCGGCGGCTTCCGTTCTTGACCTTCCCTGGCGCAGCGATGTCACCGTGAGTTCGAATCTCACATCCTCCGCAGCCAGAGACACCAAGTCGGCCCCCGACCAGGGACATCGGTCGGGGGCCGTTCTCATGCGTGTTGCCTGCGGGCGACCGTGGTTCCCCGTGGTTCCCCGTGGCTTCCCGGCAGATCGGGCACGGAAGGGGCACGGGGATCAACGCTGGGCGCTGGCCGAGGTCTGGTAGTCGAGGGTCGCGTCAGGGGGGCCACAATGCAAGATCGCGTCGACTGCGGCCCAGTCGCTGAGAGGCACGTCGTAGCAGTAGAGCATCCAAGGATCGTCCGGGTCCGGAGTGATCACTTCTCGGAGTTGGATGATCTGCTCGCGGCTGATCGGGCGCTCAGTTCGCAAGAACTCGTCGTCCTTGCTGAAGCCGTCCAAGGACCAGACGACGGACGGTTCATCTATTGCCATGCACCGAGCCTAACGGCGCCCTCGGCCTGATCATGCGGTGCCCGCCACGCTGCTCTTGGCTGCCATCCCGTCTGCCGTCGTCCCGCTTTGTCGTATCCGCTGTGGCATCTTGAGGAACATGATCGAACCCGATTGACGCGCGCGCCCGGCGTCAGATCGAGCGCAGCGACGTCGGTCAGCTTCGCACGGTCCTGAGACGGCCCGCGAGACAATCCTCTACGGACTCACCCATTCGTCCAGCCTGAGCTTCACCTGGTGATTGTGGTCGGCATGCCAGATCACCTGACCGGTGACTACAGCGCCCATGCGGGGTAGATCCATCTCGGGTGGCATGAGTGTGACCTCCGCCAACCCCACTGCGTTTGGCACGCCATCTATCCGGACAAACACGCCGAAGCGTTGGCGACCGATGACCTGGCAGCTGATCGTTGCTCCTACCGGGAGTGCGAACACGGTCGCCGGCCAATCTCGGCGAACGTCCTCTTCGGCCGGGATTCCGGGCCCCGCCGGCCACGCGTACTCAGACATGGGCCGATCATGCCAGTGCGAGGCTGGCCTGTAGAGCCCTAGTTTGGAAGACCAGGGATGCGGATGCTGGCCGACCTGGGAAGCGTCTGACCTGCCCCAGAGCGGAAGCGTCGCCGGGATTCCCCGCGAATCTCCGCCGCTTCCCGCCGGACCGGGCACGGATCGGGCAGGGGGTTGCTTGCTAGTAGCGCAAGCGAGCTTCATCTCCGTCGATGGTGAGGATGTACTCGGTGAGCGGGGTGCCGCCCCCGGCTGGAACGAGCGTGAGCCCAAGATCACGGATGGGCCTCAGGACGCGCATCATGGCGGTCCCCTCAGGATCGGGCCCGCGTAGAGCCGCGAAGGCATCAAATAGCGGCCTGATCGGCTCCCAGGCCGGCGTGGGAGCGAAGCGCAGGAGAAACCTCGGCTGGTCGACGTCATATCCGGTGAGCCGGCCGAGTAGCGTCTCGCCGTCCATGAGATCCCAGTCCGACGTTTGCCAGTGCTCGTTCATATTGCCCCCGGTTGTCTGAGGCACATCCGCTGTGGGGGAGCGCCGAGGTGCGGATCATATGAGTTCGGCCGGTGGTGCCGGGCCACCCCTTGACGGCTCGGAGACGGCCCGGGTGGATCAGCTCGTTCGGCGGCGGGTTTGTACGCACCTCCGCTTCAATGTCCACCATGGAACTCCGAGAGGAGTGCCCGTGGACGGCTGACAACCACAGGGCCGACGATGGTATGCGCCGCGTCTGAGTGGTCAAGGAGACCAACACCCCATGCAGGCCATACCTGTGGACACATCCCGGCTCGGCGTACTGCGGTGCGCGGTGGCGCCGGAGGCCTCCCGGCAGATGCTCTCCTGGCGCTCCACGCCGGTCTGGTCGTCGTCGTTCACATGGGAGATCCGGCAGTAGATCGCGGCCGGCTCCCCTTCCCAGTCGGTGCGGCTCTTCTTCGTCCGCTGTGGTCCGGCTGCCTGGTTGGCACGCAGCGCGCGCCGCAATCGTGCTTCGGACTGCTGGTTGTTGGTGTCGGGCGTCATGGAAAAAGACTATGAGCGCGGCTTGATCCACGTCATCCGGTCCCGTTGCCAGGCCGCCGGGAACCGGCCGGTGCTCGCCGCCGGGAGTCCGATGTGCGGCGAGTACGCCTGGTAGACGGTGACGGTCGTCTCCGTGTGCAGTGCGCGGATCCGGTGTTTCGGTTCGGCCAGGAGGTGTTTCGGTTCTTCCACGGGATACAGGGTGCGGCCACCGGCCGCGGGGGCGCCAACGGTTTCTACGGGTGGGTCGGGCCCAGGGTCCAGTAGACGACGGACAGGGTGGCCATCGAGACGAGGGTGGAGACCATCACGGAGTCGCGGGCGAGATCGGTGTCCAGGTCGTACTGGCGCGCGTAGATGAACGCGTTCTGGGCGGTGGGCAGCGCGGAGCAGAGGACCACGGCGAGCAACTGGTGCTGCGGCAGGTGCAGAAGGAGGCCGCCGACCGCCAGGGCGATGAGGGGCTGAACGAGGGTCTTGAGCACGACCGTCACGCCGACCTCGGTGAGCCGGCCCGTGCCGGTCGCGGCCGGGCGGCCGTGCAGCGACATGCCGAGGGTGACGAGGGCGGTGGGAACGGCGGCCGCGCCGAGCAGTTCGCAGGAATGGCCGAGGGCCGTCGGAAGCTGCCAGCCCGCGGCGGAGACGACGGCGCCGAGGGCGGAGGCCATGATGATCGGGTTGCGCACCGGCATCCTCAGCATCCGGGTGAGGCCGCCGCTCCTCCAGCCGGCGCCGGTGCCGGCGTCGAGCAGGGTCAGGATGAGGGGGGATATCAGCAGCACCTGGAAGAGCAGGATCTGGGCGACGAACGAGGCGTCTCCGAGTACCTGCAGGGCCACCGGGATCCCGAGGTTGGCCGAGTTGACGTAGCCGGCCGCCATGCTGCTGATCGCCTGGTCGGCGAGCTTGTGGTGGAAGAGCCGGCGAGCGGCCAGGAGGCCGAGGGCGCAGACCACGACGGTGCCTGCGGCGAAGGCGATCATCGAGGTGTTCGCGAAGGTGTCGAGGCGCGCCTTGGAGATCATGACGAACAGCGCGGCCGGCATGGCCACATGGAAGACGAACCGGCCGAGGACGGGTTCCGCCTGCTCGCCCAGCAGACCCGTGCGGCTGACCAGGTAGCCGGCCGCGGTGAGTATCCAGATCGGGGCGAAGCTGGAGAGCAGGGAGGGCATGAATCCTCGGGTCCGGTGGGTCACGGGCGCGGCCCGAAGGGGCCGCGGGTCGGCGGTTTGCCGCCGTCCATGATCCCCGCCCGCTTCCCGGCGCCTCCGGCAGGGCATGCCTGAGGGCGCCGCCGCGCCGACCCGCCGCCGCGACCCGCTGCCGCGCCGCGCCGCCGCGCCGCCGCGCCGACCCGCGGCGGCTCCCGTCGACCCGGCCGGCCCCGGCCTAGGCCGTCAGCGCCTCGGGGGCGTCCTCTGCGCTCTCCGCGCACGCGGTGACCAGCTCGTCCAGGGAAACGTCCAGCGCGGCGGCCAGCGCCGCCACGGTGAAGAAGGCCGGGGTCGGTGCCCGGCCGGTCTCGATCTTGCGGAGGGTCTCCGCGGACAGTCCCGCCGCGGCGGCGACCTCCACCATGCTGCGGTCGCCGCGGGCCCGGCGCAGCAGCGCGCCGAAGCGCTCACCGCGTTCACGTTCCCAGGGGGTCAAAGGAGTTCTCACCATGACCGTGATACTAATACCGGTATAAGTATTGGGCATCATCGAGGTCATCAGTCAGGGGTCAGCAACATGGTGGAGATCAAGACCGACGCGGCGCTGGAGGCGATGCGCGAAGCCGGGCGCGTCGTGGCCCAGGCGCTCGGCGCCGTCCGCGCGGCGGCGGCCGTAGGGGTCCGGCTGCGGGAGCTGGACGTCGTGGCCCGTGACGTTCTGCGCGCGGCCGGGGCGCGTTCGCCGTTCCTCGGCTATCGGCCGGAATTCGCCCCGGTGCCGTTCCCCGCGGTGATCTGCGCCTCGGTCAACGACGCGATCGTGCACGGCATCCCCGGCGACCACCGGCTGCGCGACGGCGATCTGGTCAGCATCGACTGCGGAGCCGAGCTCGACGGCTGGACCGGCGACGCCGCCATCAGCTTCATCGTCGGCACGCCGCGTCCCGCCGACCTGCGGCTCATCGACGCCACCCAGCGGGCGCTGGACGCCGCCATAGCGGCCGCCGTCCCGGGCAACCGGATCGGGGACATCTCGCACGCCGTCGGCACCGTCGCCAAGGCGGCCGGCTGCGGGATGCCCGCGGACTTCGGCGGCCACGGCATCGGCCGCCGGATGCACGAGGATCCGGGGGTACCCAACCGCGGCCGTCCCGGCCGGGGCTTCCCGCTGCGGCACGGTCTCGCGCTCGCCATCGAACCGATGCTGATGGCGGGCGGACGTGACGACTACCGTACCGATCCCGACGGTTGGACGCTGCGCACCGTCGACGGCAGCCGGGCCGCCCACATCGAGCACACCGTCGCCGTCACCGCGGAGGGCCCCCGCGTCCTCACCCTGCCCTGACCCGGGTCAGGGCCGCAGGTCGCTGTGCCCGCAGACCCAGGCCAGCGCGTCGTGCACCCCCTGGATGTAGTCGCGCGGGATCGTGCGCTGGGTGGCGTCCGCCAGCTGCACGACCGCGGCGTCCGCCTCGGCCGTCAGCAGGGGCAGATCCGGTGCCCCCTCGCACGAGGCGCCCGTGACCGGCGCCGGGTCGCCGCGGCCCAGCGCCCACAGGTAGCCCGTCAGGGCGCCCCGGGAGAGCTGCGTCTGCTGGGCCGGCCCCGCCCCGACGGCCTCCAGGGCGTGAAATGCCTCCTCGACCTCGGCCAGTGACCTGGTGCCGACGGTCTGTTCCTTGTGCGGCTCTGCGCTGGGAAACCTCATACCTGTACGTATGTCCCCTCCCGCGCCGCTGATGTGTGCCCGGGCGGGGGACAGGATCCCGTCCGGGTAGACCGGCCCGTCCGGTGGTCAGACACACCCGGCCGGTGCGTCCGGCTTGACGGTGTCGAGGTGGGTCTCCACCCACGCGCGCAGCACGCCGAGCGGCACGGCCACACCGCGCCCCAGCTCCGTCAGTTCGTACTCCACATGCAGCGGGACGGCCGGGTAGACGGTGCGGTCGACGAACCCGCTGTCCTCGAGCCGGCGCAGGGTGCTCGTCAGGACCTTGGGGCTGATGCCCTGGAGGCGGCGCTGCAGTGCGCCGAAGCGCTGCGGCCCTTCCTCCATCGCTCCGATCGCCAGCGCCGTCCACTTGTTGGCCAGCAGGTCCAGCACGTCGCGGCACGGGCACAGCGCGGCGTAGACGTCGTGCTGTGCGTGGTTTCCTGTCGTGCACGCGATGGTCATGGCCACTGCCTTTCCCGGTCGTGGAGGGTGGGCGACACGCCGGTTGCGTTGCCGCTCACGGCTCCCACCTGTGATGCTTTCCAAAAGATAGTAGTAGCCCTTGCAGGTAACCACTACCCCATGGGTAGCGTCCACGGTGTTGACGATAACCGGTCGGCGCGCCGTGTGCGCGCCGGCCCCACCCCCACCGGGAGCCATCAGATGAACGAGAAGCCGACCATGCGCGCGATCACCCAGGACACCTTCGGCGGCCCGGAGGTGCTGCATCTCACCGAGCTGCCGCGCCCGGAGCCGGTACCGCACGAGGTGCTGGTGCGGGTGCGTGCCGCCGGGGTCAACCCGGTCGACTGGAAGGACCCGGGAGGGCGGCGGCATGGCCGGTGCGCTGGGCGCGCCGCCGTTCGTGCTCGGCTGGGACGTCTCCGGCGTCGTGGAGCAGGTGGGGTTCGGCGTGCACACCCTGGAGGTCGGTGACGAGGTGTACGGGATGCCGTCGTTCCCCCGGGAGGCCGGCGCGTACGCCGAGTACGTGACCGCCCCGGCCCGGCACTTCGCCCGCAAGCCCGCCACGCTCGACCACGACCACGCCGCCGCGGTACCGCTCGCCGCGCTGACCGCCTGGCAGGCCCTGACCGTCACCGCCGGAGTCACCGCAGGTCAGCGGGTACTGATCCATGGCGCGGCGGGCGGGGTCGGGCACTTCGCCGTGCAGTTCGCCAAGCATCTGGGAGCGCACGTCACCGGGACCGCCCGCGCGCCGAAGCACGCCTGGCTGCGCGAACTGGGCGCCGACGAACTGGTCGACTACACCGCGGTCCGCTTCGAGGACGTGGTGCGCGACATCGACGTCGTCCTCGACCTGATCGGCGACGAGCACGACCGTACGAGTACCCGCTCGCTGGACAGGCTGCACCCCGGCGGGATCGTCGTCGCCGTCCCGTCGGGTGTCTCACCCGCGCTCATGGAGGCGGCGCGGGATCGCGGAGTGCGGGCCGCGGCGTATCTCGTGGAGCCCGACGGGGCCTCGCTGGCCACGATCGCCGAACTGATCGACAAGGGCGGCGTCACCGTCGAGGTCGAGGACGTCCTGCCGCTGGCGGAGGCCGCCGAGGCGCACCGTCGCGGCGAGCAGGGCCGCACGCGGGGCAAGCTCACCCTCCACGTCGCGTAAAGGGTCGGAAAGGCGTTCAAAGTGAACGTCAACCCTGAGGGATATCAAGGGTTGAGGGGTGGGGCTCCGTGAATCAACACGGGCCCCTCCCCGCATTCCCGACGGGGAGCCAGAAGGGCCGGTGACGAGGCGGCCTGGATCAGGACGGGTCGTGGTTGACCTCGGAGGCCATCCGCGGGTGGAGCACGCCGGGGTAGAGCCGGGCCTTGGCCACCGGCTCGGCGACGCCGCCCTGCGGCACCATCTCGACGACGCCCCAGGGGCTGTCCGGCAGGAGCACCGGGATCACGTACGAGGCCGAGCAGCCGACGCAGTCGTACTGGTCCTCCCAGACCTCCACGTCGACCAGGCTGCCGGGGTTGCGCGCGACGTGCTTGTGCAGGGCGTGGCAGCGGCCGCACTTCTCGCCGGGCTCGCAGGTGCTGCCGCACGGGCACGGGAGGTCGAGCCGGACGGGGGGCTGCCAACGCTGGACGCGGCACGCCTCCGCCGTCTGCGAGGTGTGGCGCATCGCCAGGATGTTGCGGGCGGCGACGTTGTACGTCTCGCCCGTCGCGGTCATCCGGTCGCGGATGACGTCCTTGCGGGCACGGTTCGTCGTCATACAGTCCTCCAGCGGTTTTCCACGCGGTCCCGCAGAAGGCCGGGAAGACCGGACTGAGGCGATGGCGTGAGTCGATGACCCTTGTCCTCGCCCTCGTGACCCACCAGCGCGGGCCCAGGCTCGGAACAGGCAGACGCGGCTGCCGTCCTCCACGGTACCCGGAATCGGTCACGCCGATTTCCCCCGCCGTGGCGGTGCCACGGCGGGGGACGGGCGGTGGTGGGCCGGCGCCGGTTACGCCGCGGCTCCGTCCGGGTGCGGGACGGCGGTGACCGGGGCGTCCCAGTCGATGCGGTAGCCGGCCTGCCAGGCCGACTTCTCCGGCTTGTTCAACTTCATGACCAGGGGGAGGAGCAGATCCCGCAGCACCCGGCCGACCGGTCCTGCGGCCTTGTTGCTGTTGGTGCGGTTGGCTTCCTTGATGATCCGCTCGACGCGGGGCCTGCGCAGGTCCTCGTAGGCCGCGAACGCCTCCTCGTGCGGCAGGTCACGCAGGCAGCGGGCCAGCTGGACGGCGCTTTCCATGGCGAGCGAGGCGCCCTGTCCCGAACTGGACGAGGCCGCGTGCGCCGCGTCGCCGATCAGCACCATCCGCCCCCGGCTCCAGGCCGGGACCCTCGGCATGTTCTCCATGGGGCCGGCGATCAGCAGGTCGGCGGGGTCGGTCTTCAGCAGCAGGTCCGCAGCGGGGACGCGATCGCCGGTGAACGATCCGGCCAGCACGCGCAGCCACTCCTCGGCGCCGGTCCGCCCGGCTTCGGCCACGGTCATCGGCTCGGGGTGCGGCAGGTTCACGAACCACACACCCGACGAGTCCTCGTGCACCTGGTAGCCGAGGAAGGCGCGCTTGCCGAACATCATGTACATCTTGCCGCCGGTCGGGGGCAGTCCGGTGTTCCTCACCGGGGCGCCGAAGCTGACCAGGCCGCCGTAGTTGGGTTGGGGCGCGTCCGAGTCGATCAGCGAGCGCACCGTGGAGCGGATGCCGTCCGCCCCGATCAGCACATCGGCCGTGGCCGTCGTCCCGTCCGCGAAGTGCGCGGTCACACCGTCGTCGCTCTCCTCCGCGGAGACCAGCCGCTTGCCGTGCACGGTGCGGACACCGCGGCGGGCCGCCTCGTCGTAGAGCACCCGGTACAGATCGGCGCGCCAGACGAACTGCGACGACTCGACGCCGGGCGGGCTGCCGAACTCGCCGAGCCGCTTGCCGTTCCAGCTCTGCAGCACGATGTGCGTGGTGGGCGTGCCGATGGCGCGTACGAGGTCGCCGACTCCGATGACGTCGAGGGCGCCCAGACCGTTGGGCGCCAGGCCCAGCCCGCCTCCCACACCGTCCGCCCTGCTGTCGTAGGCCTCGTACACGGTGGCTTCGATACCGGCTTGGTGCAGGGCGATCGCGGCAACCGGGCCGCCGATGCCGCCGCCGATGACGAGGGCGGTTCGGATGGTGGAGCGCATGACGTGGTCCTTTCCCAGCGGGTTTGTGCGGACACCGCAAGCATCGCATATCCACTAGTTGCAAGTCAACTAGTGGATATGAACCTATGCATCGGTTCATGGTTCACAAGGAGCGCAGGCGAAGCCTTCCCGCTCAAAACGCGAAAACCCCCGCGCCGTCACGGCAGCGGAGGTTTTCGGGCGGAGTTCTTCGGAGGGAGCGTCCGGTCGTCGGGGACCTGGGAGCGGGCACCCTGGTTGCGGCCGGTCAGCCGACCACGGCGACGGGGGCGTCCCAGGCGTTGTGGTCGACGGTGACCGTGGCCCCGCCGAAGGTCTCCTTCTTGTTCACCGCGTACTGGTGGCCGCGGCGGTGGCCGGTCCACAGGGTGGAGGCGAAGGGGAAGCCGGTCGTGGTGTCGGCGTTGTTGTCGTAGCGGGCGTACCAGAGGGCGTTCGGGAGGTCCGCCGTGTGGTTGCCGGCGGCGGTGGCGATCGCGGCGGCACTGGACTGGCTGAACCCGTAGAAACCGGCCCAGTAGCCCTTCGCGTGCGCCGCCCGGTCCCAGGCCTGCACATAGGTCAGCACGGACTGGACGCACGAGGCGTTGCTGATGTCGTACGCCTCCATGTCCAGATAGATCGCACTGCCGGAGCGCATCCCCAGCGCGGACGCCTTCGCGACGGCGTCCGCGCCGTCCGACGTGCCCAGCGAGGCGGCGTTGGCGGCGGTGATCCGCTCGGGGTTGTTGCTCGTCTGGCACGGCGGCTGCGCCCCGACGTACAGCGGGATCAGCTGCCAGCCGGCCGCGTGCACGGACCGTACCCAGGAGTTGGTGAGCTGCGGCTGCGCACAGCCGCGGTTCTTCCCGCCGATGTAGACGGCGGCGGCGCCGTACGGCGAGCTCTTGCGCCAGGCGTTCATGGTGGTCAGGTTCGGGGCGGTGCAGGTGTCGAAGGCCTGACCGGTGAACACCCGCGACGCCGGCAGCTGCACCAGGCTGTTGGACTGCCCCGGCGGCTGCTTGACACCGGAGTGCGTGCCCGCGGCCGTGGTGGCGGCCGGGGTGGCGTGGGCGGACGGGCCGCCCGGGGCTCCGGCCGGCGGCGTGGTGCCTCCGGGGGAGGAGGCACCCGCTGCCGGCTCGGCCGCTCCTGAGGCGGACGGCTTGGCGGTTCCGGCGGTGGAGCCGGTGCCGGTGGCGCCGTCCGGCGCCGTCCCGTCGGCGAGGTTCTTGGACTGCTGCGTGCCGTCGTGCCCCCGCGAGGACACGGCCTCGGCCGCAACGGCGCCGCCGCCCGCGAGCAGGATCAGGCTGGCGACGGACAGCGCTATGTAGCGGCGCTGCTTGGGCTGGCGACGGTTCGGCACGGAGTCCTCAACAGGTGGGCGGGACGGCCCGGATCAGGACCGGCGGTTCGGTGATCGACTGAGTACATATCACTTTCTCCGCCGTGTCACCAAAACCCTGGAGGTCGAGCTGGTATTCGGCGGACCGGTGGGTCGGCACGTAGCCCAGTCCGTCGTCCATGGCGCGGCGCGACGCGGCGAACGTCCCGGCGAGGTCGTCGGGGACGGTTCCGGCCCAGGAGACCAGCCGGCAGCCGGGGTGCGGGCGTTCGGTGAGCGCGGCGAGGTCCGCGCGCTCCAGCGGGAGCCGGGCGTAGGTGAGTGCCAGGACCTTGCGGGGCGGGTGCGTGCGCACTCCCGCCCGCCCGAACCGGTCAGCCGGTCCGGGCAGTCGGCCACCCGGTCGGCCGGTCAGCCGGTCCGGGTCAGCGTGAGGTCGTCGACGTCGAACAGGAATCCGCCGCCGCCGTTGAAGACGAGGAACAGGCCGGTGCCCGCCCTCGGGGTGAGAGACGCGGCGGTATCGGTGAAGGTGTCCCAGCTGCCGGTGACCGGGACGGTGACGGTGCCGAGCAGCGGTCCGGTGGGGGATCCGGCGTGGACGGCGGTGGTGCCGCCGGAGCCCGCCGAGGCGACCCGCAGGGAGATCCGGGTGAGGTGGGAGGTGTCCTCGGCGGCGAAGCCGATCCAGTCGCCGGCCTCGATGTAGCCGGCGGTGCGAGCGCCGTGGGCTCCCGCGTGGTCGGCGGCCTGGACTCCGTTCTGGCTGGTCCAGTTCTCGGCCTGGAGCGTGGTCGTGGTGGGGGCCGTCGAGCCGGGGGTGAGGGTGATGTCGTCGACGTCGAACAGCGCGCCCTGGCCTCCGGAGTAGGTCAGGTACAGGCCCGGTGCGGTGCCGGACGTCAGGGGCGTCGACACGTTCGTGAACGTCTCCCAACTCCCGGTCACCGGCACGGCGACGGAACCGAGGAGCGGACCCGTGGCGGAACCGGAGTGGAATCCGATGGTGCCGCCCGCGCCCGCGGAGGCGACCCGCACCGTCACCGTCGAAGCGGTCCGCGGGTCGAGGGCGGCGTAGCCGCTCCAGTCACCGTTGTCGATGTAGCCGGCGGTCGCTCCGCCGTGCGCCGCCGCGTGCGCGGCGGCCTGGACCCCGCTCTGGCTGCTCCAGGCCTCCCCTTGCACGGTGGTGCCGACGGGGGTGCCGATGGGGTTGTCGCAGGCGGAGCTGACGGCTCCCGCGACGGTGCGGATGCCGCCCAGGACCAGCGTGGTGAACGCGGGATCGGCCCAGCTCTCCTGGGTGTGGCCCATGCCGGTGTACCAGGCGCGTCCGCCGTCGTAGGGGTGGCACCAGGTGTTGGGATGGTCGCCGCCCATGGTGCCGCCGGAGTAGCTGCTCTCGTCGAGCGCGGTCAGGACGTGCACCTGCGCCCGGGGGTTGGCGCGGTAGTTGTACCACTCGTCGGTGCGGGTCCAGCGGGCCGGAAGGTGCGCGGTGGCCGGGTCGGTGCGGTCCTCGACGGCGACGGCGGCCTGCTGGATGGCGGGATGCGAGTCGAAGTACGCCCCGACCAGGCTTCCGTACCAGGGCCAGTCGTACTCGGTGTCGGCCGCGGCGTGCACTCCCGCGTAGCCGCCGCCCGAGCGGATGTACTGCTCGAACGCGGACTGCTGGGCGGCGTCGAGGACGTCCCCGGTGGTGCTGAGCCAGATCACCGCCTGGTACTGGCCGAGGTTGGCGGTGGTGAAGGCGGCGCTGTCCTCGGTGGCGTCGACACCGAAGCCGTTGTCCTGGCCGAGTTTCTGGATGGCGGCGATCCCGGCCGGTATGGAGTCGTGCCGGAAGCCGGCGGTCTTGGAGAAGACCAGCACCTTGAAGGCCGGAGCGGCCTGGGCGGAGCAGGTCAGGGCGAAGGGGGCGAGCAGGCCGAGCAGCGCGGCGGCCAGGGCCGGCAGCAGCGGCCGGCGGGGCGCGCCGTGCGTGCGGCGGAACCGGATGGATGGGTACATGGAGTGCCTTTCCGCAAGATAGGTGAGTCAGGCGCTGCGGGTGAGGGTGAAGTCGTCCACGTCGAAGAGGTAGTCGCTGCCGCCGGTGAAGGTCAGGCAGAGCGTCGTGGCGGGGTTGGCGGTGAGCGTCGTGGAGACGTCGGCGAAGGTCTCCCAGCCGCCGGTGCCGGTGACGGCCACGGTGCCCAGGACCGTTCCGGTGGCCGATCCGGCCCGGATCTGGAGGGTGCCGCCGGCTCCGGCGGAGGCGACCCGGGCGCTGAAACCGGTGACCTTGGACAGGTCGGTGCCGGCGTACGTCGCCCAGTCGCCGCTGTTGATGTAGCCGGCGGTCTTCCCGCCGTGCGCGGCCGCGTGGTCGGCGGGCTGCAGTCCACCGGTGGCGGTCCAGCTCTCCGCCTGGGTGACGGTGGTGAGGGCGGCACCGTTGGTGACGGTGAAGTCGTCGACATCGAAGAGCGAACCGCCGGTGCCGCCGTGGAAGACCAGGAAGAGCCCGCTCGTCGTGGAGGGGGTCAGTGGGAACGTCAGGCTGGTGTAGTTCTCCCAGCCGCCGGTGACGGGGACGGTGACACTGCCGAGCAGCGGTCCGGTGGCCGATCCGGCACGGGCTTCGAGGGTGCCGCCGATGCCGCCGGAGGCGACCCGTACGGTCAGCCCGTTGGCATGTGTGAGGTCGGTTCCGCCGTATCCTGCCCAGTCGTTGTTGTCGATGTAGCCGAGGGTCTGGCCGCCGTGCGCGGTGGCGTGCGGGGCGATCTGCACGCCGGCGGAACTGGTGAACGCCTCACCCTGGACGGCGCCCGGCACCGTGCCGGACCCGCCGAACGTGAACTGGTCGAGGTCGTAGAGGTTCCCCGTACCGCCCTTGAACACCCAGTACAGGGTGTGGGTGCCGGTCGGGGCGGTGACGGTTCCGGTGACGTCGGTGAAGGTGTTCCAGTCGCCGGTGACCGGGACCGTGGCGGATCCGATGAGCGTGCCGGTGGGGGAGTCGGCCCGCAGTTCGAGGGTGCCGCCGGAGCCGGCCGAGGAGGCGCGGGCGGTGAAGGTGGTGATGCCGGCCAGGTTGTAGGGGGTGAACGAGATCCAGTCGCCGTTCTCGATGTAGCCGACGGTCGTGCCGCCCCCGGCCGCGTCATGGCCGGCGGGCTGGACGCCGCTGGAGCCGGTGTAGTACTCGGCCTGCTTGGTCGCGGTGGGTGTGACGTTGGTGGCGGTGCCGGTCAGCGCGGGCTGGCCGTTCGCGCCGTTGTCGGTGTACGAGGCGCGCCAGACGCCGAACAGGTTGGCGGAGCCTGCGTGTTCACCGTCGACGACGGTCTGGATGGTGCCCGAGCAGCCGGTCGCGTCGGTCATGGCATGCGCGTGGCTGTCGTGCCCGAGCAGGTACTGGACCTGCACCCGGGAGCAGTCGACGGCGCTGTCCTCGGCGTCGGTGACGGTGACCCGGAAGGGGACGGCGTCGCCGAAGTGGAAGATCTGGCCGTTGGCGGGCGCGGTGACGGTCAGCACCGGCGCGGTGTTGCCGACGGTGACGGTGACGCTCGCGGTGCCGGTCAGCCCGTGGGTGTCGGTGACGGTGAGCTTCGCCGGGTACTGGCCGTTGGCGGCGTAGGTGTGCGACGGGTCCGCGGCGGTGGAGTCGGTGCTGCCGTTGCCGTCGAAGTCCCAGGCGTAGGTGAGCGCGTCGCCGTCGGGGTCGGTGGTGCCGGCGGAGGAGAAGGTGACCGCGAGTGGCGCCCGGCCCGAGGACGGGGTGGCGGCGGCCTGGGCGACGGGTGCGCGGCCGCCGGCGCCGATCGCCTCGATGCGGTACAGCCCGGAGAAGGAGTCGCCGTCACCGAAGCCGGTGCCGTAGTCCAGGACGTACAGGGCGCCGTCCGGGCCGAAGGCCATGTCCATCACCTGGGTGCCGGTCCAGGGGAAGTCGGTGATGGTGCCCGCGCTGCCGTCCGCGTTGACCTGCACGTCCTTGATCCAGCGGCGGCCGAACTCGCCGATGAAGGCATGCCCGTCGTAGGACTGCGGGAACTTCACCGAGGAGGAGAGGTTCGGGTCGTAGTGGTAGACCGGGCCGCCCATGGGTGACTCGCTGCCGCAGCCGAACTGGGCGACGCTGCAGTCGTCGTACTTGATCCAGGACGACCGGGCGGCCGGCAGCTTGCTGATGCCGGTGTTGTTGGGCGAGCTGTTGACGGGGCCGCCCGCGCAGTCGAACTTCGCGCCCGAGGTGCTGGTGCCGAAGTCGAAGGCGTTGTACGTCTCGTTGGTGGTGTTGGTGCCGGTGCAGTACGGCCATCCGTAGAAGCCGGGCGAGGTCACCCGGTCGAACTCGACCTGGCCGCCCGGTCCCCGGGTGGCGTTCAGCGCGCCGGCGTCGGGCCCGTAGTCGCCGATGTAGACGGTGCCGGTGGGGCGGTCGACGCTCATACGGAACGGGTTGCGGAAGCCCATCGCGTAGATCTCGGGCCGGGTCTTCGCCGTGCCCGGCGCGAACAGGTTCCCGGCCGGGACGGTGTAGGTCCCGTTGGCCTCGGGGTGGATGCGCAGCAGCTTGCCGCGCAGGTCGTTGCTGTTGGCGGCGGAGCGCTGGGCGTCGTAGGCGGGATTGCGTGACGCGCGGGTGTCCAGCGGGCTGTAGCCGTCGGAGGAGAAGGGGTTGGAGTCGTCGCCGGTGGTCATGAAGAGGTTGCCCGCGGCGTCGAAGTCCAGGTCGCCGCCGACGTGGCAGCACATGCCGCGGTTGGTGGCGATCTGCAGGAGCTGCTTCTCGCTGGCCGGGTCGATGGTGTTGTCGGCCCGCAGGGTGAAGCGGGAGAGCTGGTTGTGCCCGGCGAAGGGTGCGAAGTCGGCGGCGGTCCCGTCGGAGGGGGCGTCGCCCGCCGGGGTGTTCAGGACGGGGGAGTAGTAGACGTAGATCCAGTGGTTGGTGGCGACGGCCGGGTCGGTGGTGATGCCCTGGATGCCCTCCTCGTCATGGGTGTAGACGGGCAGCGTGCCCGCGACGGACGTGGTGCCGCCGGCGTCGGTCTTGAAGATGGTGCCGCGCCGGTCGGTGTGCAGGACCGTGCGGTCGGGGAGCACCGCCAGGCTCATCGGCTCGCCGGTCTGCGCGGTGCCCCGCGCGAGCTGGACCTGCTGGAAGGCGGCCGCGGCGGCTGCGGCGTCCGGGTGCGGGCCGTCGTGCGCGGCCGCCGGGGTGATGGCTCCGGTGGCGCCCAGCAGGAGCAGCGCCGAGGCGAGGAGAGCGGTGAACAGGGTGCGGAACCGGACGCGGCGTGGACGTGGACGTCTCGCGGGCCTTGCGGGCAGGACTGAACGCACGGGGTTCCCCTTCCAGGGCAGCGCGAAGCCGCCTTGCGGAAAGGACGCCCCGCCGAGGCGTCCGGTGACCGGTCCTCCTGAACTCTCAGGAGGTGTTCGTTAGTTGAGGGGAGAAAGTAAGTGGGCCGGGAGCAGTCGTCAAGAGGTCCCGCACCGGTTATCGGTGCGCCGCGGAGCCGCTGCGCGGCAGCGGGAGCCGCGCGGTGTCGATGGCGTCGATGATCGACGACGCTCCGCCCCTGGCCGCCGCGGTGAAGCCGAGGGTGGACAGCGCGACCTGGCAGCCGCCGAGGTTGGGCGCGATGGTGTGCGCGGCGAGCGTCCGCCGGGCGGGCGGCATGATCCAGGGCGCCAGCGTCACGAAGTAGCCGCCGAGGATGAGGGCCTGAGGGTTGAACAGATTGAGCAGGATCGCCGATCCGCGGCCCAGCCACTCGCCGACCCGGACCAGCGCGGCGGTCGTCCGCGGGTCGCCGGCCTCGGCCCGGCGGGCCACCTCGGCGACCTTCGCGGCCAGGTCGGTCAGCGGCTGCGCCGTACTGCCGGCCAGGTCCGGAGCCGCCTGCTGGATGATCGAGCCGATGCCGACCAGCGCTTCGAAGCAGCCTCTGCGGCCGCAACCGCACAGCGGACCGTCCTGCATCAGCGTGATGTGCCCGACCTCGCCGCCGTACCCCGAAGAGCCGCGCATCAGTGCGCCGTTGATGATCACGCCGCCGCCCACGCCGACCTCGCCGGTCAGATAGACGAGGTTCTGGGTGTGCGCCAGCGCACCGCGCCGGTACTCGCCGACCGCCCCGAGGTTGGCGTCGTTGTCCAGCGACAGGGCGACGCTGCTGTCGTCGAGCTGCTCCCGGAAGCGGTCGACGAGCGGGAACTCGTGCCAGCCGAGGTTCGGCGCCTCGGCCACCTCGCCGTCGGAGGTGCCGATCAGACCGGGGACCGCGATGGTGATGCCGAGCACCTCGCGGTGCTGGCGTGCCATCTCGCCCATCGCCCGGCGGGCCAGGTCGGCCAGTCGGACGACACAGCCCTCGGCGCCCAACTCGGCTGCCTGGACCGGCTCGTGCCAGGTCAGGACGTCACGTTCGGCCAGGTCGACCATGACCGCCGACAGATAGTCGACGTTCACCTCCAGGCCGAGCGCCGTGAAACGCCGGCCGTCGAGGGTGAGCATGACGGCGGGCCGGCCGATCCGCCGCTCCTCGCTCGCCCCCACTTCGACGACGATGCCACGGGTGATCAGCTCGGCGACGATGTTGGAGATGGTGGCCTTGTTCAGCCCGGTACCGGCGGCCACTTCGGCCCGCGAACACGGTGCTTCGCGGCGGATGAAGCGCAGGACGACGGCGAGATTGGTCTCCCGGACATCGATGAAGTCGACAGCTCCGCTGCTGACGGGCCGCATGGCACACCCCTTTGTGCGAAGCATTGACAGTCGTTAGTCGCGACCACAAACTAAGTCGCACCGCACCGGGGCGTCAAGGTTCCGACTGCCCCTCACGTCACCTTAATCGACCGGTAATCGCAGGTCACAGAGGTGCGCCAGGACCGGTGCCGCTCCGCCGCACAGCCGCACACGTACCGCCGCTCAGCACCACAGCCGCTTACGTACCGCCGCTTTCTGGCGCCACCGAGGAGGTCCCCGTGACCGCCACCGAAGATCCACCCCTGCTCGCGATGCGGGGAATCGTCAAGGAGTTCCCGGGCGTCCGCGCCCTGGACGGGGTGGACCTCGAGGTCCGCGCCGGCGAAGTGCACTGTCTGCTGGGGCAGAACGGGGCCGGCAAGTCCACGCTGATCAAGGTGCTGTCCGGCGCCCACCACCCCGACGCGGGCGAACTGCTGTGGCAGGGCGAGCCGGTACGGCTCTCCCACCCCACCGCCGCCATGCGGCTCGGCGTCGCCACCATCTATCAGGAACTCGACCTCGTGCCCGGCCTCAGCGTGGCCGAGAACATCTTCCTCGGCCATGAACCGGCTTCCTTCGGTGTCACCCGGCGCGGCGAGATGCACCGCAACGCCCGTGAACTGCTCGGACGCCTCGGCCACGCCGAGATCCCGCCGTGGAAGCCGGTCGGCCAACTGCCCGCGGCGGCGCAGCAGGTCGTCAGCATGGCCCGCGCGCTGTCGCACGACGCCCGGCTGATCGTGATGGACGAACCCTCCGCCGCCCTCGCGCACGACGAGGTCACCAACCTCTTCCGGATCATCCGCGAGCTCGCCGCCACCGGGGTGGCCGTCGTCTACATCTCGCACCGGCTGGAGGAGATCCGCGAGATCGGCGACCGCATCACCGTCCTCAAGGACGGCCGCACCCGGGCCGTCGGACTGCCCGCCCGCACCACCCCGACCGCCGACGTGGTCGCCCTGATGACCGGCCGCGCCGTGGAGCACACCTTCCCGCGCCGGCCCGCGCCGGGAATGCGCAAGGGCGGTCCCGAAGTGCTGCGCGTCGAGGGGCTGTCGGTGGCGGGCCGCGTCCACGACGTCTCGTTCAGCGTCCGGGCCGGCGAGATCGTCGGGATCGCGGGGCTGGTGGGCTCCGGCCGCTCCGAGATCCTGGAGGGGATCTACGGCGCCCGTACCCCGCTGGCCGGCCGCGTCCTGCTCGGCGGTGCGCCCCTGCGCCCCGGCAGCACCACGGCGGCCGTCCGCCGGGGCATGGGCTTCGCCCCGGAAGAACGCAAGTCGCAGGCGCTCCTCATGTTGGAGAGCGTCGGACGCAACATCACCGTCGCCTCGCTCAGCCGCTACACCCGCTACGGCTGGTTCGACCGCCGCCGCGAATCGGCCGACGCGGCCCAGCAGATCGCCGCCGTACAGCTGCGCCCCGACGATCCGGAGCGGCCGGTACGCACCCTGTCGGGCGGCAACCAGCAGAAGGCGGTGCTGGCCCGCTGGCTGCTGCGCCGCTGCAAGGTGCTGCTGCTGGACGAACCGACCCGTGGCGTCGACGTCGGCGCCCGCAGCGAGCTGTACGCGCAGATGAGGGCGCTGGCCGACGCGGGTCTCGCGATCGTGCTGGTGTCCAGCGAGGTGCCGGAGGTACTCGGTCTGGCCGACCGGATCCTCGTGCTCCGCGAAGGCCGGGTGATCCACGCCTGTGACGCGGTGGACATCGACGAACACGGGGTCCTCGACCTGGTGATGGAAGGAAGCGCGCTATGAGCGACACACCACACGCCCCCGCCCCGGGCCTCTCCGCTCCCGCCGACATCCCCACCGCCGTTCCCGAGGCGGACGAGCACCGCCGGGTGGAGGAGCTCGCCGCGCACGCCGCCAAGGAGGGCGTACGCACCGGGCCGTTCGCCTCCCTGGGCGGGATCGGCGGGCTCGGGGGACGCGGCGGGGGATCCGGCGGCGGCCGGGGCGCCGGCGCGCTGCGGCATCTGGCGCTGGTGATCGCCCTCGGCATCCTGTGCGGCATCGGGGCCGTCACCAAGGGCAGCAGCTTCGCGACCACCAGCAACATGGTGCTGATCCTCAGCCTCGCCGCGGTGATCGGGGTGGTCACCGTCGGGATGACGTTCGTCATCATCGGCGGCGGCATCGACCTGTCGGTCGGCGCGCTGATCGCGCTCGCGTCGGTGTGGTCGACCACCACCGGCAGCCAGGCCCAGGGCCCGGCCGTCATGATCTTCACCTCCGTACTGGTCGGCACGCTCTGCGGGTTGCTGAACGGTCTGCTGATCGCCTACGGGCGGCTGGTCGCGTTCATCGTGACGCTGGCGACGATGGTCGCCACCCGCGGTCTGGCCGAACAGCTCTCCGACCGCAAGTCGCAGATCGTCACCGCGGACACGTTCCTGTCCATCGCCGAGACCCGCTGGCTGGGCATGCCGCTGCTGGTCTACATCTTCGCCGCGGTCGTCGTGCTGGGCTGGCTGGTGCTGAACCGCACCACGTTCGGCCGCCGCACCTTCGCCGTCGGCGGCAACCCGGAGGCCGCCCGGCTGGCGGGCATCAACGTCCGGCTGCACACCTGTCTGCTCTACGTGGTCTCCGGTTTCTGCTGCGGAATCGCCGCCGTGATGCTCACCGCGCAGGCCAACACCGGTGCGAGCACCCACGGCATGCTCTACGAACTCAACGCCATCGCCGCGGTCGTCGTCGGCGGGACGCTGCTGACCGGCGGCTTCGGCTCCGTGCTCGGCTCGATCCTCGGCGTCCTGGTCTTCACGACCATCACCGACCTGTTCATCCTCAACAACCTCACCACCCCCATCCAGGAGATCGCCCAGGGCGCGATCATCATCGCCGTCCTGCTCATCCAGCGCTGGGGCCGTGGCCGGTCCGTCACCACCTGATTCGGAGACCGATATGAGCACCAGCTTGGACCGCAGACACGTCCTCTTCGGCGGGGCGGCGATCGGCGCGGGCGCCCTCCTCACCGGATGCACCAACAGCAGCGACAACGACAAGAGCGCCCCGCAGGTGAAGGCCGGCGCGTCCTCGTCGGGAGCGACCGCGGGCAAGGCGGTCACCATCGGGTTCTCGGCCCCGGCCGCCGACCACGGCTGGACCGCCGCGATCACCATCAACGCCAAGGCACAGGCCCAGCAGTACTCCGACGTCACCCTCAAGGCGACCGAGGGCACCAACGACGTCGCCGCGCAGATCCAGCAGGTGCAGTCGCTGATCGACGCCAAGGTGGACGCGCTCGTCATCCTGCCCTTCGACGGCAAGGCCCTCACCGAGATCGCCAAGAAGGCGATGGCGTCCGGTATTCCGGTGATCAACCTGGACCGGATCTTCGCCAGCGGACTGGCCTACCGGACCTGGATCGGCGGCGACAACTACGGCATGGGCGTGAACGCAGGCAACTTCATCGCCCGCCGGATGAAGGCGGCGGGCAAGAGCGACCCGGTCATCGTCGAGGTCGCCGGGATCGACAGCCTCGAACTCACCCAGCAGCGCAGCAAGGGCTTCAAGGACGCGCTGGCCGCCAACGGGCTGCGGCTGGCGGCCCGGCAGGCCGCCGACTTCACCGCCGCCACCGGCCAGCGGGTCACCGCGCAGCTGCTGCAGGCCACTCCGAAGATCGACGCGATGTGGAACCACGACGACGACCAGGGGATCGGCGTGCTCGCGGCGATCAAGCAGGCGCAGCGCGACAAGGAGTTCGTCGTGGTCGGGGGCGCCGGATCCCGCAAGGCCATGGAGTCGATCAAGGCCGACGACAGCCCGGTGAAGGCCACCGTGCTCTACAGCCCGAGCATGGCGTCGTCCTCGATCACCGTGGCCCGGCTCATCGCCCAGGGCCATGGCATGGCCGACCTCGTCGAGCACGAGGTACCGGCCTCGGTCACCACCTTCTCGGCGGTGGTGACGAAGGAGAACGTCGACCAGTACATGGCCGTCGGCTTCTCGTAACCACCCGGCCGGACGGCGGCACGGCCGTTCCGGAAACGAACGACGGAAACGAACGACGGAAACGAACGACGGAAAGGGATCGACGACGATGTCCCCAGCACAGCCACCGGCCCTCGGCGTCGGCCTGGTCGGGTACTCCTTCATGGGGCGCGCCCACTCCCAGGCCTGGCGGTCCGTGGGCGCGTTCTTCGAGCTGCCTCGCCGCCCCGCGATGGTGGCCGTCGCCGGCCGGTCGGGTCCCGATGTGGCGCGCGCAGCGGAACAGCTCGGCTGGGCCGAGGCCGTCACCGATGTGAAGGAGCTGCTGGTCCGCGACGACATCCACGTCCTGGACATCTGCACTCCCGGCGACAGTCATGCCGAGCTGGCCGTCGCCGCGCTGGAGGCCGGCAAGCACGTGCTGTGCGAGAAGCCGCTCGCCAACACCGTCGCCGAGGCCGAGGCGATGACGGCGGCCGCCGAACGGGCCGCCGCCCGCGGTGTCCGCTCCATGGTCGGCTTCAACTACCGGCGGGTGCCGGCCATCGCGCTCGCCCGCCGGCTGGTGGCCGACGGCAGACTGGGGCGGATCCGGCACATCCGCGCCCAGTACCTCCAGGACTGGATCACCGATCCGCTGTTCCCGCTGGTGTGGCGGCTGCAGAAGGAACGGGCGGGCTCCGGCGCCCTCGGCGACATCGGCGCGCACATCATCGACCTGGCGCAGTTCGTCGGCGGCTCCCGGATCACCGGCGTCTCGGCGGTGACCGAGACCTTCGTCAAGGAACGCCCGCTCGCCGGCACCTCGGACGGGCTCACCCCGGGAGCGGCGGCCGGCGGGACGGGTCCGGTGACGGTCGACGACGCCGCCCTGTTCACCGCGCGCACCGCGGCCGGCGCGCTCGCCTCGTTCGAGGCCACCCGGTTCGCCGCGGGCCGTAAGAACGCCCTGCGGATCGAACTCAACGGATCCGAGGGGTCACTGGCCTTCGACTTCGAGTCGATGAACGACCTCTGGTTCCACGACCACACCGAGAACGCGCGGACCGCCGGTTTCCGCCGCATCCTCGTCACCGAACCCGACCACCCCTACGCCGGCGCCTGGTGGCCGCCCGGCCATCTCCTGGGCTACGAGCACAGCTTCACCCATGAGATCCGGGACTTCGTGCAGGCGATCGGGGACGGTTCCGATCCCGCACCGTCGTTCGCCGACGGACTGCAGGTGCAGCGGGTGCTGGCCGCCGTCGAGGCCAGCGCGCGCGACGACAGCCGGTGGACACCGGTCGGCTGACCCAGGACCTCGTTCGACCGCCCCCCTCAGCGCGGGGTGGTGGCTCCTGCCGCCGACAGGCGCCGCCGCCCCGCTTTCCACCGGCCGTCCGACAGCCGACGACCGGACCGACCCGCTTCCCGCCGGAGGACCGCCATGCCCCGTCCCGTCACCCTCTTCACCGGCCAGTGGGCGGACCTGCCCTTCGAGGAGGTCTGCGCGCTCGCCTCCGGCTGGGGATACGACGGCCTGGAGATCGCCTGCTGGGGCGACCACTTCGAGGTCGACCGCGCGCTCGCCGACAGCAGTTACGTACCGCGGCGGCTGGAGATTCTGGAGAAGCACCACCTCAAGGTGTGGGCGATCTCCACACACCTCGTCGGCCAGGCCGTCTGCGACCACCCCATTGACCAGCGCCACCAAGACATCCTCCCGGCCCGCATCTGGGCCGACGGCGACGGCGAAGGGGTACGCCGCCGTGCGGCGCAGGAGTTGAAGGACACCGCCCGCGCCGCCGCACTGCTGGGCGTCGACACCGTGGTCGGATTCACCGGCTCGTCGATCTGGCACACCGTCGCCATGTTCCCGCCCGCGCCCGCCGCCATGATCGAAGCGGGCTACCAGGACTTCGCCGACCGCTGGAACCCGATCCTCGACGTCTTCGACACCGAGGGCGTCCGGTTCGCCCACGAGGTGCACCCGTCGGAGATCGCCTACGACTACTACACGACGGTCCGCGCGCTGGAGGCCATCGGCCACCGGCCCGCGTTCGGTCTCAACTGGGACCCCTCGCACTTCGTCTGGCAGGACCTCGACCCGGTGAACTTCATCCTCGACTTCGCCGACCGGATCTACCACGTCGACTGCAAGGACGCCAAGGTCCGCACCGGGGACGGGCGGCGCGGCAGGCTCTCCTCGCACCTCCCGTGGTCCGACCTCCGGCGCGGCTGGGACTTCATCTCCACCGGGCACGGCGACGTGCCCTGGGAGGACAGTTTCCGGGCGCTGAACGCCATCGGCTACACCGGACCGCTCAGCGTCGAATGGGAGGACGCGGGCATGGACCGGCTGTTCGGTGCCCCCGAAGCGCTGGCCTTCGTGCGCCGCCTGGCGGCGATCGAACCCCCCGCCGCCTCGTTCGACGCGGCGTTCTCCGCGAAGTGAACGCTCAGCGGGAGCCGGGCGACGGCAGCAGCAGGTAGGCACCGCCGGTGCCGTCGACGTGCACGACATGTGCGCCGACCCGGACGACCTGGCCCGGTCCTGCCCGCCAGGCGCCGCACGGGCCGCCGCCGTCCGGGAGAGGTCCCCAGATCTCCCGGAAGGTGCTGCCGTCGGGGTTGGTGCCGGTCTCGGTCAGGTTCTCGCCGTCCGGCCTGAGCGTGCCGGTGTCGTCGCCGGCCTCGCCCACGTCATGGTGGAAGCGGACCTGCTCACCGTCGTACGAGGTACGGCCGGCGAAACCGCGGCTGTCCGCGTAGTACGCGCCGGCCTGCAACCACACCACATGGTGGTCCTCGCGCAGCGGTCCGCCGTCGCGGCTGATTCCGGCGCGCAGCCACGCGCCGCGGGTGGGAACGTTCATGCCGCCCAGCCTGCCCGACGCGGTACCACCCCGTCGGTCATGCGAGGAGCTTGCCGGCCCGCGCGTACGCCCACTGCAGCAGACCCGCGGTGACGGCCGCGCTCACACACACCGTGAGGAGGAGATGCTCAGCCGTCGGTGTGTGCAGGGCGAGCACGAAGGGAACGATCAGCGCGGCGATCGCCACCAGCGGTCCCGACAGGTACCAGGCCAGGAAGAGCACCGGGCCGACGCTGCCGGTCGGACTCTGCGCGGGCGACAGCAGCAGATGCTGCTTGGACACACCCCGGCAGGCGTTCACCAGGCCGGCGGCGACGAACGCCGGCACCACGGCCGGCGCCAGCGCGACGCGCACCCCGCCGCCGAGCAGCACCACGCAGACCCCCGCGACCAGGGCGAACACCAGCCCCAGGACCACGGGCACGATGGTGTGCCGCAGCATGAGGCCGCCGTACGGGTACGGGGACCACGAACCGCGCCGGGTGTCGTCGGTCTCCAGCCGGGCCGGTTCCAGAAGCTGTGCGACGGCCCAGTAGCCGAAGACCAGTGCGGCGGCCGTGGCAGCGACGCCCCCGGCGTGCCGTGAGTCGGCGGCCACGACCGCGCTCAGGACCGCGAGCACGGACAGCAGAACGGAACGCCCGATCCGGCCGGGGGCGTGGATCAGCGCGAGCGCGTCGCGCCACGGCACGGCCAGGGCCGCGTGGCGCGGGGCGGGCAGCTGCAGCCGCGCGGGGCGCGG
>NZ_JAPVLS010000083.1:0-5984 GCF_027158125.1 Streptomyces sp. H39-C1 | reverse complement strand
GCGTCCCGGAGGCGCCCGCGGCGACCTGGCGGGCGGTGCGCAGTTCCACCGTCTGCAAAGCGGCCAGCACACCGGTCGTGGTGCGGGACCGCTGCCGCACGGGGGCCAGCGGTAGCGAACCCGCCGCCCGCCGCGCCAGCTCGATCGCCGCCGCCGTGACGGCCAGCGCCAGCAGCGCCGCGACCGGACCGCCCGGCACGGCTGCCGGGGTCGGCGACAGGGCGGCGATACCGCTCCAGCCCCACGGCCCCGACCACAGCTCGATCCGTTCCAGCCAGGTCACCCGGTGACCTGCCGCCGCCAGCGCGCTCTGCGCGGCGAGGGCCAGTACGAGGAGACCCGCGTACGGGGTCGCGGTCCGCACCCACCGGGCCACGGACTCGCGGGCTTCGACGGCCACGGCGAGCGCGGTGGCGAGCAGCGGTACGCACACGCCGCCGACCCCGCACCAGGCGAAGGCGGCCGCGAGCCCGGTCTTGACCGTCAGTCCCAGCGTCACCATGCCGATCACGGAGGCCAGCAGCCCGACCGAGAGCGACACCCCGCAGGACACCCAGAACCACGGCAGCAGGATGCGGGAGATCCGCACCGGCTGGGTCAGCAGCCAGTCCGCGGTGTCGCGTGGCGGCACCACCGGTCCCCGCCACAGCGCGTCGCGCGCGGCGACCAGTAGCGCGCCGAGTGCCAGCGCGCAGACCCCCGACGGGACGGCGGCGAGGATCGCCGCGCCGTCTACGGTGTAGTCCGCGCCCATGGAGCTCTTGATGAACAGACTGAAGCCGGGGAGCACACCCCACACGACCAGGATCAGCAGGACGCAGTAGACCGCGAAGCCGACCTGGCCGGCCCGCTTGCGGCGGTGCGGGGAGCGCAGATTGCGCAACAGCAGCAGCGCCTCGGCGGTCCAGTCGTCCTCCTCCTCGTCCCAGGAGGCGTCCCGCTCATCGTCGAGGCCGCCGTCGGCTCCGTCGTTTCCGGCCTGTTCCCCGGTGTGCCGCGTCGTCGTACTCACCGGGCCGCGCCCGCGACGCCGGTCTGCCACGTGGTGTCGGCCGCGTCGTCGGAGAGCACCTCATCGGGTGTGCCGTCGGCGACCAGCTTGCCCTCGCGCAGCACCAGCACCCGGTCCGCGACCGCGCGCGCCAGCTCGGCGTGGTGGGTGACCAGCAGGACGCCCACCCCGTCGGCCGCCTCCGCGGCGATCAGGTCGGCCAGCCGCCGCCGCGCGTCGGGGTCGAGCCGCTGCTCGGGCTCGTCCAGCAGGAGCAGATCCCGCGGCCGCACGAGCGCGGACGCCAGCAGCAGCGACTGCAGCTGCCCGGAGGAGAGGCCCGAGGGCAGCGACCTGGCGTGCTCGCTCAGCAGCCGGTCGGCGAGTACGTGATCGATCCACGCGTCCGCCCCCTCCACCCCGTGCGCGACGGCGACGAGCTGCAGGTGCTGGCGCACGGTGAGGTCCGGGTAGCACGCCACGGTGTCCCCGACCACCGCCACCCGGGCCCGCACCCGGGCGTCGTTCTCCGTCATGGGCCGGCCGTCGAAGGTGACCTTGCCCTTGGTGGGCTTGTCCCGCCCGGCGGCGATCCGCAGCAGTGTGGACTTCCCCGACCCGTTGTGGCCGAGCAGCGCGACGCACTGGCCGCCGTCCAGCGAGAGGTCCACCGGATGCAGCACCGTGCGCTTTCCGTAGGAGCGGCTCACGCCGGTGAGTTGCAGTAGCGGTGCGCCCATCGGCCGTGCTCCTCAGAACGTGTCCTTCACCTTGCTGAGGCGAACGGTATCCGAACACGAAGGTGTCTCCCGCAGCGACGGGGGCGCTGCGGGAGACACCCGTCCGGTTGCCGGGCGTACACCAAGGGGGTGTCAGTCCTCCCGATGGTGCGTCCGGCTCGGGAGCAGGAAGGCTGACGCGAAGGCCGCGGTCAGCAGCCCGGCCGCGATCCAGAAGGTCACCTGCATGGCCCCGTCGAATCCTCCGGTGCCCCCGTGGGTGAGGCAGCTCAGGAAGACCGTGCCCAGAGCTGCCACCCCGATACTGTTGCCCACCTGCTGGAAGGCGTTCAGCAGTCCGGAGGCCGAGCCGGTCTCCTTGATGGCCACGCTCCCGATGGCGATGTTGTAGTAGGGCGTCAGTACGCCGCCCATACCCAGTCCGATCACCAGCAGCGCCGGCAGCAGCTGCCACGCTGTCACCGTTTGATCGCTGGAGTGGATGTTGGCGACGACGACGGTCAGGGCCACCGCCCCGACGGCCAGGGCCCCCAGCCCCGCCTGCAGGGTCGCCCGGTCACCCCACCGGCGCACCAGCACCGCTCCGGCGAGGGCCGCACCGATGGCCGAGCCGAGTGTCCAGGGCATCATCACCAGCCCGGCGTCCAGGGCCGAGAACCCGTGGCCGAGCTGCAGCTGAACGATGAGCGCGAACATCATGCCGCTCAGCGCCACGTAGTACAGCATGCCCAGCAGCAGCGCGACGACGAACCGCATGTTGTTGAACAGCCCGAGTTCCACGAGCGGGGTGCGCCCTGCCGCGGCACGGCGCCGCTGGTGCATCCCGAAGACGACGAGCACGGGTAGTGCGGCGGCCATGCTGATGAAGCACCAGGCGGGCCAGCCCTTGTCGCGTCCCTGCATCAGGGGGTAGGCGAGCAGGAGCATCGCCGCCGCCGCCAGCGCCGTACCCACTCCGTCCAGCCGGCGCGATCGGCCTCGGTCGGTGGGGCCGGTGCCGGGGATGAGTTTGATCCCGCCGATGACCGCGGCGAGACCGATCGGTGCGTTGACGAAGAACACCGCGCGCCAGCCCAGGCCGAACAGGTCGCCACTGGCCAGAGCGCCGCCCAGGATGGGTCCGATGATCGCCGCCATACCCACGACCGGGCCCATCATGCCGATCGCCTTCGGGAGTTCACGCCCCGGGAACAGCTCCCGCATGATGCCGAGGCCCTGCGGGACCATGATGGCGACGAAGAACCCCTGCAGGCTGCGCATCCCGATGAGCATGTCGGTGTTCACGGAGAGTCCGGCGACCACCGACGCGACGGTGAAGCCGGCGGTGCCGACCAGGAACACCCGCTTGAGGCCGAAGATGTCGCCCATCCGCCCCCCGGTGATCAGCATCGTGGCGAAGGCGAGGGTGTAGCCGGCGGTCATCCACTGGAGATCGGAGTAGCTGCCGTGCAGTCCGGTGCGGATCGTCGGGCCGGCGGTGCTGACCATCATGGAGTCGAGCAGGTCCATGCAGTGGGTGGCCAGGACCGCGGCCAGCGCGTACCAGCGCAGGCGGTGCCTTGCCGGGACGGCGGTGGTGGTGGCCTCCGCGACGACAGCCATGAGGGATCCCTTCGAAGAACTGCGCAGGCAACTGCGAGCAGGGTTCCCCGAAGCGCTCCAGCATCGCTTGAGACTCCCGGACCGCCGAAGCGATCAGGCCCGGATGCGGTCCGGGCCGGACGTCAGTGGGCGGCGAAGTCCTGGGTCCACCAAGGGCCGCCGGAACCGAGGTGGGCGCCCACTCCGATGTGCGTGAACTGGCAGTTGAGGATGTTGTCCCGGTGTGCGGCATCGCTCATCCAGTCGGCGACGGCACGGGAGGCGGTCGACGGGCCGCGGTCGATGTTCTCGCCCCATCTGCTCCACGTGTAGCCCGCGGCGGTGATCCTCGCGTCCGGGCCCACCCCCTCCGGGGTGTCGTGCTCGTAGTAGCCACGGGCGGCCATGTCGTCGGAGTGTGCCTGTGCCGCCGCATGCAGCTTCGCGTCCGCGCGCACCGGGCGGCAGCCGTGCAGCGCCCGCTGCGCGTTGACCAGCTCGGTGACCTGCTGTTCGAGGGTGGGCCGGGGACGGGCGGGCGGCGCCGCGGGCTTGGTGGTCGGAGCCGGCGTCGCGGTCGGCGTCGGAGATAGGGGGGCGGGCGCGGTGGTCACGGGTGCGGTGGCCGCCAGGGAGGGCGCGGCAGCCGGCGCGGGGGACGCCTGACCGGGTCCCCACCGCAGCGCGGCCACCACCGCTGTGCCCGTCACCAGCAGCACGCCGGCGACGACGGCTGGCGTACGGGGCCGCCGGGAGCGCGGCGGTTTTCCGCGCGAGCCCGAGCCGCGTGAGCCTCCCGAGCCGCCACCGGAGCGGTGCGAACCGCCGGAGCCGTGCGCACCGGCGGGACCATGGGCACCGCTTGAACCACCCGAGCCGTGTGCTGCGAGCGGTGAGCCGGTCGGGGCCACCGGCAGGCCGGCCGGGGAGCCGAGGCCGGGGGAGTGGAGGACGGGCACCAGGCTGAGCCGGGCGAGCAGCCCCTCGGCCGGTACCAGGTCGGCGGCGCGCCCGGAGCAGTCCGGGCAGTCGCGGGCGTGCCGGGCGATGCGCTTGCGCCACAGCGCGGACGGTATCTGGTCCCAGGGCGCGACGAGGTAGCCCAGCTCGGGGCAGCGCGGTACGGCGGCCAGCGCCCGCACCACGAGCCGGCCGGTCTCCAGCTGCTCCTTCATCCGCTGGACGCGCACCGCCGCGTGCCGTGCCGGGACCCCGAGCCCGGCGGCCAGCTCCTCGCGGGTGATGACGTCGGCCGCCTCCAGCCACCACAGGGACAGCAGCTCCCGGTCGTCGGCGTCGAGCCAGCGGGTGGCCTCGGCCACCTCCCGGCGCTGCCCGGACAGGCCGAGCCGCCAGATCGTCAGGTCGGTGAAGTCGGCCGTCGGGTCGGCGATCTCCCGCGCCTGGTCGAGCCCATCGGCGCGGGGCGTACCGCTCGCCGACCGCAGCCGGCGGACCTGGTTCATGGCGATGGCGACGAGCCAGGAGCGGAAGGCCGCCGGATCGCGGAGGTCGGGCAGGGAGCTCAGGACGCGCAGCATCGTCTCCTGCACGACGTCGTCGACATCGGCATGCCCGTCCAGCGCCCGGCCCACGATGTTGTAGACCAGCGGCAGATACGCCGCGACCAGCTCCTCGCGGGCCCCTTCGTCCCCGGCCCTGGCGGCCGCCACCAGCGCGGCCCCGCTGTCCCGCTCCACGTCCGACCGCTCCCGTCCACCGTCTCGTGCCGTGTTGCCCCGCACCGTCCGTGACCTCAGGAGGCCGCGCCGAAGTCCTGGGTCCACCAGGGACCGTTCGCACTCATGTTGATGCCGACGCCGATCTCTTTGAAGGCGCAGTTGAGGATGTTGTCACGGTGTCCGGGGCTCTTCATCCAGCCGTCCATCGCGGTTTGGGCGTCCTTGGGGCTCTTGTAGATGTTTTCGCCCCATGTGCTCCAGTGGTAGCCGGCGGCCGTCATCCGCGCGCCCGGCCCGACGCCCTCAGGGGTGTCGTGCTCGTAGTAGTTGCGGGCGGCCATGTCATCGGAGTGCGCCTGGGCCGCGGCCTGGAGCTTCGCGTTGACGGTGACGGGTTTGCAGCCCTGTCGGGCGCGTTCGGTGTTGACCATGTCCACGACCTGCTGCGCGTACCGGGCGGTGGTTCCGCCGCCGGACAGCGTGCCCGAGGAGGGTGCCTTACGGGAGCCGACGCCCGTGCCGGTCCCCCCGGTGCCGGTGCCCGTTCCGGTGGTGTGCGGCACGGTGGTGGCCGGGTGGGTGCCCGGCCGCTGCGCGGAGGGGGTCGCCGTGGCGGAGGCGCTGTGGGAAGGGGTGGCGGGGGCCGCGGATCCCGTGGCGGCCGAGGCGCCGCCCGGGGTGCCGGCCGGATCGGGGGCGTCCGTGACCGGCGCGGGTCCGGCGGCCGCACGCGTCTCGTCGGTCCGGTCCGTCGTCGACTGGACCACGGTGTACCCGCCGCCCGCGACGGCTATGAGCGCGGCGGCGCCACCGACGGTCGCCGCCCACCGCGAGCGGCGCCCCCGGTGCTGCCCGCTCCGCCCGCTGTGCCGCCCGGCGCTGAGGCCCCGCCCGGCGGCCGAAAGCGTGCCCCGGCCGTCCGGGCGCTGGTGGTACGGGGCGCAGCGCGCGCCCGGGTCCGGGGTGGTCGTCGGGGGCTGGGTCTCAGGG
>NZ_JAPVLS010000082.1:0-45163 GCF_027158125.1 Streptomyces sp. H39-C1 | reverse complement strand
CCATGGCCAGGGCGGCCATGATGGTCTGGTTGATGCCCATCACCACGGTCCGCTTGGACATCGGCAGGAGCACCTTGGTGAGCGTCTGGCGCCGCGTCGAGCCCAGCGAATAGGCCGCCTCGACCGTCGTCGCCGGCACGGACCGAATGGCGTGCGCGGTGATACGGATCGCGGGAGGCGCCGCGTAGATCAGCGTGGCGATCGTGGCGGAGGCCGGCCCGATGAGGAAGAACAGCGTGAGCGGGGCGAGATAGACGAAGGTCGGCATCGTCTGCATGAAGTCCAGGAACGGCGTCATGATCCGGTTGGCCCGGTCGGACATCCCGGCCCACACGCCGAGCGGGATGCCGATGAGGAGCGAGACGAAGACCGCCGAGAGCGTCAGGGCCAGGGTGTCCATGCTCTCCTGCCACAGGCCTTGCAGCCCGAAGAAGGTGAAGCAGGCCATGGCGAGCAGCGCGACCCGCACGTTGCCCAGGGCCCAGGAGAGGTAGCCGACGATGCCGACGACACCGAGCCACCCGATCTGCGGGACTCCGCGGCCGCTCGAGGGCTGGGAGATCAGCGACTGGATGAAGGTCACCAGGTTGTCGATGACCAGCCGGATCTCGTTGAAGAAGTAGAGGAAGAGCGGATTGCTGTTGCGGTCGGCGCCGATCGAGTCGTTGACGTCGTTGAACCAGCGGTGCAGACCGGTCAGGTCGGCCGCCGCCAGCGCGAGCGTCTGGTGGCCGCGGAACACGGCGAAGATCAGCAGCCAGAGGGCCAGTATCCCGGCGACGACGAACCGGCGCGGGATGGCGCGGATCGCCCCCAGTCGCGTGGGCACCTGGGCGACGACGGCCATCACGCGCCGCCTTCCACGCCCGCGATCACCGCGAGGATCTCCTCGTCGCCGACGACACCCAGCAGCTTGCCGTTCTCGACGACCTTGACCGGCTTCACCGCCTCGAACACCGCCCTGGTGGCGTCCCGCACCACCACGTCCGGGCCGAACTCGGGTCCGCCGAGATCGTCGTCCGGCCCCGCCGGGCGCATGATCCAGCGCAGCGTCAGGACATCGGCACGCGGCACGTCCTTCACGAAGTCGCGGACGTAGTCGTCGGCGGGAGCGCCGACCAGTTCGTCGCCCGTACCGCACTGGACCGTCTTGCCGTCGCGCATGATCAGGATGCGGTCGCCCAGCTTGAGCGCCTCGGACAGGTCGTGGGTGACGAAGACCATGGTCTTGCCGACCTCGTGGTGCAGCCGGATGACCTCGTTCTGCATGTCCCGCCGGATCATCGGGTCCAGCGCCGAGAACGGCTCGTCGAAGAGCAGCACATCCGGATCGCCGGCCAGCGCCCGCGCGAGGCCGACGCGCTGCTGCATACCGCCGGAGAGCTGGTCGGGGTAGGAGTTCTCGTAGCCGGACAGGCCCACCAGCTCGACGACCTCCAGCGCGCGCTTGGTGCGCTGCGCCTTGCCCATGCCGCGGATCTCCAGGCCGTACGCGACGTTGTCCACCACGCACCGGTGCGGCAGCAGCCCGAAGTGCTGGAAGACCATGGAGAACTTGTGCCGGCGAAGCTCCCGCAGGCGCTTGGGGTCGGCGTCGCGGATGTCCTCGCCCTCGAAGACGACCTGGCCGGCGGTCGGTTCGATCAGCCGGGTCAGACATCGCACCAAGGTGGACTTGCCCGAGCCGGAGAGGCCCATGACCACGAAGACCTCGCCGGGCGACACGTCGAAGCTCACGTCCCGCACCGCCGCCGTGCATCCCGCACGGTCCATGAGCTCACGGCGCGACAGGCCGCACAACTCCTCGGACCGCGGCACCTTTTCGGCCTTCGGCCCGAACACCTTCCACAGCCCGCGCACGGAGATGACCGGGGTCCGGTCCTGATCCGGGTCCTGGGACCTGTCGCGCCGCCGCGACACCTCGGTCTGTGCTGGGATCACTGTCGACCTCTCTCCATGCTTCAGGTGTTCGGCCTTCCGGGCTTCAGGTCTCCGGCCCGGTGCGCTTCAGCTGCGGAACCAGCGCTGCGGCCGCGGTTGGATGTTCTGC
The DNA here is from genome assembly GCF_027158125.1 of Streptomyces sp. H39-C1. NCBI lineage: Bacteria > Bacillati > Actinomycetota > Actinomycetes > Kitasatosporales > Streptomycetaceae > Streptomyces > Streptomyces sp. H39-C1. The sequence continues at coordinate 43,113 of NZ_JAPVLS010000082.1, read as the reverse complement.
CAGATGTGCTTGGGCTCGCGGTACTCGTCCAGGCCGGCAGGTCCCAGCTCCCGGCCCACGCCCGACTGCCCGAACCCACCCCACTCCGCCTGCGGCACATAGGGGTGGTAATCGTTGATCCATACGGTGCCGTGGCGCAGCCGGCGGGCGACTCGCTGCGCCTTGCCCGCGTCCTGTGTCCAGACGGCACCGGCCAGTCCGAAATCCGTGTCGTTGGCGATGCGTACGGCTTCGTCCTCGGCGTTCTCGCCGCCGCTGAAGCGTTCGACGGTCAGCACCGGGCCGAAGGACTCCTCGTGCACCACGCGCATGTCCTGGGTGCACTCGTCGAGAACGGTCGGCGGGTAGTAGAAGCCGTCCGCGAGCGCGGGGTCGTCCGGGCAGGCGCCGCCGCAGCGCAGGACGGCGCCTTCGGCGATGCCGGCGGCAACATAGGCCTCGACCTTGTCGCGGTGGGCGGCGGAGATCAGCGCGCCGGTCTCGGCCGCGGCGTCGAAGGGTCCGCCGAGGCGGATCTGCCGCGCGCGGCGTACGACCTCGTCGACGAAGGCGTCGTGCAGCGAGTCCTCGACGATCAGCCGGGCGCCGGCCGAGCAGACCTGGCCCGAATGCAGGAAGACGGCCGTGAGCGCGAAGTCCACGGCCGTCTCGAAGTCGGCATCGGCGAAGATGACGTTGGGGTTCTTGCCGCCCAGCTCCAGCGCGACCTTCTTCACCGTCGCGGCGGCCGTGGCCATGATCCGCTTTCCGGTCTCCAGCCCGCCGGTGAAGGACACCATGTCCACATCCGGGTGCTCGGACAGCGGCGCCCCCACCTCCGGCCCGGTGCCCAGGACGAGGTTGGCGGCCCCCGCGGGGAGCCCGGCCTCCTCCAGCGCCCGCATGAGCAGGATCGAGGTGGACGGGGTCAGCTCACTGGGCTTCAGGACAAAGGTGTTGCCCGCGGCGAGGGCCGGCGCGACCTTCCAGGAGGCCTGAAGAAGAGGGTAGTTCCAGGGGGTGATCAGGCCGCAGACACCGATCGGCTCGTGGACGACCCGGCTGATGGCGTCGTCGCGGCCCGTGTCGATGACCCGGCCCGCGCTGGTGCCCGCGACCCCGCCGTAGTAACGGAAACAGGAGACGACATCCGCGATGTCGTACTCGCTCTCCACCAGCCGCTTGCCCGTGTCGAGCGATTCGGCCCTGGCGAATTCCTTCGCGTCCCGTTCCAGGATGTCCGCCACGCGAAGGAGCAGCGCCCCGCGCTCGCGCTCCGGCGTGCCCGGCCACGGTCCCGAGTCGAAGGCACGGCGTGCTGCGAGGATCGCGGCCTCGGTGTCGGCCCGCATCCCCTCGCCCACGCTCGCGACGAGCGTGCCGTCGGCTGGGCAGCGAATCTCCCGGCGGCCGCCCGCAACCGGGTCGCGCCACTCACCGTCCAGATACAGGTCCGCCACGCGATGAGCCCTTCAGACGAATCCGTTGCGCATAGCGCATCGAATTGCTTGTGGTGGAACACCCTGGCCGAACGGGTGGCGCGCGTCAAGGGGTTGATACCTGCGGGCTTCACCTCTTGACCGCAGGCCTTACGGGACTGGACCATGTTGCGTATCACTCACTCTGTTGCTCATTACGCACCAGTGGAGGTCGCATATGTCCCCTCGCCCACAACCCGGCCACGAGTACGTCCTCACCCTCGCGTGCCCGGACCGGGCCGGCATCGTCCACGCGGTGAGCGGCTTCCTCGTACGCAACTCCGGCAACATCCTGCAGAGCCAGCAGTTCGACGAGCGGCTCAAGGGCCGGTACTTCATGAGGGTCCACTTCGACATCTCCGATCCGGACACAGGTCTGGAAACTCTGCGTTCCCGATTCGGCCCGGTCGCCGAGGCGTACGGGATCACGTGGACGCTGCGGGACGCGGCCACCCCGACGCGCACGCTGATCATGGTGTCCAAGTTCGGGCACTGCCTCAACGACCTGCTCTTCCGGCAGCGGACCGGCGCGCTCAACATCGAGATCCCGGCGATCGTCTCCAATCACCGGGAGTTCGAAGCACTCGCGGACACCTACGGCGTGCCGTTCCTGCACGTGCCGGTGACGCGGGAGACCAAGGCCGAGGCGGAGGCGCGGCTGCTGGAGCTGGTGCGTGAGCTGGACATCGAGCTGGTGGTGCTGGCCCGCTACATGCAGGTCCTCTCCGATGATCTGTGCAAGCAGCTGGAGGGGCGGGCGATCAACATCCACCACTCCTTCCTGCCGAGCTTCAAGGGCGCACGTCCCTACAACCAGGCGTACGACCGCGGGGTCAAGCTGGTCGGGGCGACCGCGCACTACGTCACCCCGGAGCTGGACGAAGGGCAGATCATCGAGCAGGACGTGGTCCGGGTCGACCACTCGCTCGACCCGGAGGAGCTGGTGACCGTGGGCCGCGATGTCGAGGCGCAGGTACTCGCGCACGCGGTGAAATGGCACAGCGAGAACCGCGTCATGATCGATGGAAACCGCACGGTGGTCTTCCGCTGACGCCACGTCGTGCGAGCGCGCCGGCACCCTCGCAGGGGTGGTGCGGAACGCATCAGTTGTCGGCGCGCTCGAGCATCGCGCGGCGCCAGCGCTCGGTCTCGGCGATCTGGTTGAACGTGAAGACGTGCAGCCCCGCCACCACCGCCGAGGGCGCCGTCAGCGCGGGCGCGGTGCGCGTGAGGAACCGCTCCGGCGAATAGCCGCCGGGCGCGGAGAGGCGGACGAACCACGAGGCGTGCCGGGTCAGGAAGCGCGTCGACTCACCGACGCCGATCTTGGTGGCCATGGCGAGCAGCTTCGTCCGCTCCACGGGCCCCGCCACCCCCACATGCACGGGCAGGGCCACGCCGCGGCGCCGGATGCGCCCGACCCACTCCCCCAGGACCTGCGGGTCGAAGCACAGGTTGCTGACGATGTACGTGGCGTGGACGCGCTTCTCCCACATGGCCTGAATGGTGATGTCGTCGTCGATCAGGGGATGCCGCTCGGGATAGCCGGTGATGCCGACATGGCGGAAGGGGCTGCCCAGCTCGCTCAACTGCCGCAGCACGGGCAAGGCCCCTTCGTACGCACCCGCCGAGGGGTTCGCGTCGCCGGCCGGCACGAAGACGTCCTCGACGCCGGAGGCCCGGAGCCGGTCGGCGATCTCCGCGACGTGCGCACCGTCGCGCAGGAGGCGCGCGGGCACATGCGGGACGACGCGGTAGCCATGGCCCGCGAGCCGGACGGTGAGGTCCAGGGTGGGGTCGAGGCCCTTGACCGGCGACGCGGTGACGGTGATCACCACGTCGCGCGGGACATGGGCGAGGACCTGGTCCTCGGTGGGGCCGGCCGGCAGGACCTCGTAGCGGACCCGCTGCAGAAGCGTCCTCACCGCGGGTCGCGGTGGCGGTAGTACGCCGACTTGGAGGGCGGCAGGGGGTCCTTGCCGAGGATGAGGTCGGCGGCCCGTTCGGCGATCATCATCGTGGGGGCGTAGATGTTGCCGTTGGTGACGTAGGGCATGACGGACGCGTCCACGACGCGCAGGCCCTGCACGCCGTGCACCCGCAGGCTGTCCGGGTCCACGACCGCCATCGCATCGGTCCCCATCTTGCAGGTGCAGGACGGATGCAGGGCCGTCTCGCCCTCCTTGGCGACCCAGTCCAGGATCTCCTCGTCCGTCGCGACCGACGGCCCGGGCGAGACCTCCCCGGCGTTGTACGGCTCCATGGCGGGCTGGTTGAGCAGCTTGCGGGCCACCCGGATCGCCTCGACCCACTCCCGCCGGTCCTGCTCGGTCGACAGGTAGTTGAAGCGGAGCGCCGGATGCTCGCGCGGATCCCTGCTCTTGATCTTCACCGAGCCGATGGCGTCGGAGTACATGGGCCCGACGTGCACCTGGTAGCCGTGCCCGCCCGCAGGCGAGGAACCGTCGTACCGGACCGCGATCGGCAGGAAGTGGAACATCAGGTTGGGGTAGTCGACGTCCTCGTTGCTGCGGGCGAAGCCTCCGGCCTCGAAGTGGTTGGTGGCGGCCGGACCCTTGCGGAACAGCCACTGCAGGCCGATGAAGGGATAGCGCCACTTCTTCATGTACGGCTGCATGGAGACCGGCTGCTTGCAGGCGTACTGCACGTAGACCTCAAGGTGGTCCTGCATGTTCTCGCCGACGCCCGGCAGATCGTGGACGACCTCGATGCCCAGATCCTGCAGCTCCTCCGCCTTGCCGACACCGGAGAGCTGCAGCAGCTGGGGTGAGTTGATGGCACCGCCACAGAGGATGACCTCGCCGGCCCGTACCCGCTGCGGCTTGCCGCGACCGCGCTGGTACTCCACGCCGACCGCGCGCTTGCCCTCGAAGAGGACGCGGGTGACGAGCGCCCGGGTCCTGACGGTGAGATTGGGCCGCTTCATGACGGGGTGCAGATAGGCCTTGGAGGCCGACAGCCGACGCCCGCGGTGGACGTTGCGGTCGAAGGCGGCGAAGCCCTCCTGGCGGTAGCCGTTGACGTCGTCCGTGAGCGGGTAGCCGGCTTCCTGGACGGACGCGAGGAACGCGGGAAAGAGCGGGCTGGACGCGGGTCCGCGTTCGAGGACGAGCGGGCCGTCGTGGCCACGGAACTCATCGTCCTGGTCGGCGGCAAGGCAGTTCTCCATGCGCTGGAAGTAGGGCAGGCAGTGGGAGTAGTCCCACTTCTCCATCCCCGGGTCCGCGGCCCAGCGCTCGTAGTCCAGCGGATTGCCGCGCTGGAAGATCATGCCGTTGATGCTGCTGGAGCCGCCGAGGACCTTGCCGCGTGCGTGGTAGACGCGGCGGCCGCCCATGTGGGGCTCGGGCTCGGACTCGTACTTCCAGTCGTAGAAGCGGCTGCCGATGGGGAACGTGAGGGCGGCGGGCATCTGGATGAAGATGTCCCACGGGTAGTCGGAGCGGCCGGCTTCGAGCACCAGCACGCGGTTGGCCGGTTCGGCGGAGAGCCGGTTGGCCAGCGCGCTGCCGGCCGAGCCGCCGCCGACGATGACGAAGTCGTACTGCAAGGGAGCCATGGCTGTCTCGTCTCGCTCGCGCCGTCGATACGCGAGGCATGCTAGTACGAGTAGCGCCATACGCACCAGGTTGCGTGCCACGCAACTTGGAGAGCCATCGCCTCCCTTTCACTTCCCCCGGCCTGTTGTTTACCGCGCGTATAGTTCCGCTATGAGCAACTTCAGCGCAGATAACGAAACTGCCGGGTCGCAGACCGGCGGCGTCCAGTCCGTCGACCGCGCGATCAGCGTCCTGGAGATCCTGGCTCAGCGCGGCGAGGCCGGGGTGAGCGAAGTGGCCACGGAGATCGACGTGCACAAGTCGACCGCTTTCCGGCTGCTGGGCGCCCTGGAAGCGCGCGGTTTGGTGGAGCAGGCCGCCGAGCGCGGCAAGTACCGGCTCGGCTTCGGGATCGTCCGGCTGGCCGGCGCCGTCACCGGACGGATCGACATCACCCAGCAGGGACGCCCGGTCTGCGAACGGCTGGCCGAGGAGCTCGAGGAGACCGTCAACATCGCGGTCATGGAGAAGCAGTTCGCGATCAACCTCTTCCAGGTGCGCGGCCCGGCCGCCGTCAGCGCGCACAACTGGGTCGGCCAGCTGACCCCGCTGCACGCCACGTCCAGCGGCAAGATCCTGCTGGCCCACCTGCCCGCCAGGGAGCGCGCCGAGCTGATCATGGACGCGGGCCTGGAGAAGCTCACCCCGCACACCCTGACCTCGAAGACGAAGCTGGAGAAGAACCTCGCCGAGGCCAGGGAGCGCGGTTACGCCTGGACCCTGGAGGAGCTGGAGGTCGGCCTGCACGCCATGGCCGCGCCCGTCCGCTCCCGCGACGGCGAGGTCATCGCGGCGGTCACCGTGTCCGGGCCGTCCTACCGCTTCACCGAGGAGCGGATGCACGAGCTGGCACCGACACTGATCAGGGGAGCGGCGGAGATCAGCCACCGGATGGGCTACCTCGGCTGAGGAGCCGTCCCCAGCCGCTCCTGGACCCACTCGTGGAAGGCGCCGATGTGGTGCTCGCTGGGGACCAGGACGCCACCCTTGGCGTACAGGCGGGAGCTCATGGCGGGCTGGCAGCGCTCGCAGGCGTCGAAGTCCTGCCGGTTGACGCGGTCGAAGAGCTCGACGGAGCGGCTGACGTCCCTGCCGCTGTCCACGACGTCCTTGAGGTAGAGCCAGTCGCACTCGACGATCGTGCGGTCGGCGGCGACCGGGTACATCCGGTGGAAGATGACATGGTCCGGCACGAGGTTGATGAAGACCTGCGGCTGGACGGTGATCGCGTAGTAGCGGCGGTCCTGGTCGGGGGACACACCGGGTATCCGGTCCAGGCCCTCGGTGCCGTCGACCGTGAAACCCTGGATGTCCGAACCGAACTCGGCGCCGTGGCCGACGTAGTACTGGGCGGCGTAGCCGTCGGCGAACTCCGGTAGCACCTCGGTGAGTTCGGGATGGATCGTCGCGCAGTGGTAGCACTCCATGAAGTTCTCGATGATGAGCTTCCAGTTCGCCTTGACGTCGTAGACGATCCGCTTGCCGACCGCGAGGTTGTCGATGTCGTAGTGCTCGATCGGCTCCACATCGCCCAGCCGCTCCACGACCGCGCCGATGACCTGCTCCTCGAAGCTGGGCGGCTCCTCGGCCAGGCAGACCCACACATAGCCGAGCCATTCGCGTACGTGCACACCCACCAGGCCGTACTCGGTACGGCCGACGTCCGGCATCTTGGTGAGGTTGGGAGCGGCGATCAGCTTGCCGGTGAGGTCGTACGTCCAGGCGTGGTAGGGACACTGGAAGGCCCGGCTGACCTCGCCGGACTCCTCGGTGCGGAGCTTGGCACCGCGGTGCCGGCAGACGTTGAAGAAGGCGCGGATCGCGTTGTCGCGGGAGCGGGCGACGAGGATGCTCTCGCGGCCCACCTCGACCGTCCGGAAGGCGCCGGGCCTGGCGAGTTCCGAGGCGCGCGCGACGCAGAACCACATCGTCTCGAAGATCCGTTCCTGCTCCTGGGCGAAGACCTCCGGATCGGTGTAGCAGGAGCCGGGGAGGGTGGCGATCAGGCTGTCCGGCAGGCTGGTCGATGTCACGTGGGCACTCCCCGGGGACGTTGTGTGATGTGCAACCTGACGTGGATGGCGCAACTTCTTGCGGGCAGAATGTGGCGCGCGGCCCCCGCTGTCAAGCCCCGGCGGCAGCCAGTTGCTTGCGCCAGCGGGTGAACAGCCGAGGCTGGTCCATCCCGAGCACCGCGACCGGAGCCCCGGCACGGCGGTAGACCGCGAGGAAGCTGCGGTCGTCCGCCGCTCCTTCCTCGACCGTGACACTGTCCGCCGCGGCCGCATGGCCCGTGAACTGGATCCGTACGCCGTACTGGTCCGACCAGAAGTACGGCGGCCTGACGGGTCCCGGCTCCCCGGCGCCACCGGACAGCAGGGTGGTGACGGCGACGGCGGGGCGTTCCTTGGCGCCGGTCCAGTGCTCGACGCGGCGGTGGATTCCGGCGGCGGGGTCGTACCAGTTGGCGCAGTCGCCGACCGCGACGACGGCGGTGAGGTTGGTGCGGCCGTCCGCACCGCACTTGACGCCGTTCTCCAGCTCGATGCCGGAGCTCTCCAGCCATTCCACATTCGGCCGGGCGCCCACCCCGACGACGACGATGTCGGCGGGCAGCCGGCGGCCGTCCTCCAGGAGGACCGCTGTCACCCTCCCCCGGCCGTCGGCCGTCGGGACTCCCGCCTCTCCTCGCTCGCCGCCGCTGAACCCCTTGACCCCGACGCCGCACAACAGCCGTACACCGTGGTCGGCGTGGAGCGATGACACGACACCGCCCATCGTCTCGCCGAGCGGTCGGGCCAGCGGAGTCGGCGCCACCACGACGACCGTCACGTCCAGCCCGAGGGCGTACGCCGTCGAGGCGACCTCGGCACCGATGAAGCCGCCGCCGATGACGACCAGGCGCCCGCCACGGGCCAGGTCGTCCCGCAGCGCACGGGCGTCGTCCAGGGTGCGCAGCGTGTGGACGCCGGCCAGCTTCCGCCCGCCCGCACGGGCCGGCAGTGTGCGGGCAGCGGCGCCGGTGGCGATGACGATGCCGTCGGCGCGGACGGCTGTGTCACCGGCGAGGCGTATCCGGCGCTCGGTACGGTCGAAGCCGGTGGCACGGGCGCCGAGCAGCCATTCGGCGGCCAGGTCCTCGCCGTCCGCTTCCAGGGCGAGGTCGGCCTCGGCGACGGCCCCGGTGAGGAACTCCTTGGACAGCGGGGGCCGGTCGTAGGGCCGGTGGGGTTCGTCGCCGATGATGACCAGCCGCCCGTCGTACCCCTGCCTGCGCAGGGAGCGGGCGGCCGACAGACCGGCGAGCGAGGCACCCACCACGGCCACGCTTCTCACGCGGAGCCTTGCGCGAGCCGGGCCCCGACGCAGGGCGGGAGGTTGGGCGCGGCCGGGGACAGCTCGACGTAGATCATGCCGTCCTCGACCAGGACCTGGTGTGTTCGGACGGGACGCTTGGCCGGCGATGTGTCGACCGCGCCGGTGCGCAGGTCGAACTTCGACGCGTGCAGCGGACATTCGACCTCGCACCCTTCCAGCCAGCCGTCAGCGAGTGAGGCGTCCTGGTGGGTGCATGTGTCGTCGATGGCGAAGACCTCTCCGTCGTCGGTGTGGAACACCGAGACAGGCGGGTCGATTTCGAGCCGGTAGGCCTCGCCTCGCGGCAGATCCGCGAGCCGGCACACGGGAATCTTCATGACACCTCGGTGCGTATAACGAAACTGATTGCGGGAAGCGCAACAACAGTTTGGAGGCGCCCCCAGCCGCTGTCAAGAGACACGAAAACCGCCCCACAGCATGGGGCGGTTGACGTACGAACGGGCAGCTCAGGGGCGGTCAGTGGCCTCGCTTGATCCACTCGTCGAGCTGCGGCGCCTCGGCTCCGACGGTCGTCCCGTCGCCGTGTCCGGTACGGACGACCGTGCCGGGCGGCAGCGTGAGCAACCGCTCCCGGATGGAGTCGATGATCGTCGGAAAGTCCGAGAAGGAGCGGCCCGTGGCCCCCGGACCGCCGGCGAACAGCGTGTCGCCGGTGAAGACGGTGCCCAGCTCGGGCGCGTACAGACACACCGCACCTGGCGCGTGGCCCGGGGTGTGCAGAACAGCCAGCTCGATCCCGGCCACCGACAGCTCCTGGCCGTCGGCGAGTTCGCCGTCGGGAGACCGCTCCGGGTGGGTCTGCTTCCACAGGAAGAGGTCATCCGGGTGGAGCAGGATCGGCGCACCGGTCAGTGCCGCCAGCGCGGGAGCCGCGTCGATGTGGTCGTTGTGGGCGTGTGTGCACACGATCGCGCGCAGCGTACGGTCCCCGACAGCGGACGCGATGGCGGCGGCGTCGTGCGCGGCGTCGATGACGATCGCCTCGCTGTCGTCGCCGATGATCCAGACGTTGTTGTCGACGTCCCAGGTACCGCCGTCGAGACTGAACGTCCCACTCGTGACGACATGGTCGATGCGGACGGCGGAAGCGGCGGCCATCAGAAGACCACCACCGAACGCAGCACGTCACCGTTGCGCATCCGGTCGAAGGCCTTCTCGACTTCGTCCAGGGCGATCGTCTCGGTGACGAAGGCGCCCAGGTCGAGGCGGCCCTGCAGATGGAGGTCGACCAGCATCGGGAAGTCCCGGGACGGCAGGCAGTCGCCGTACCAGGACGACTTGAGCGAGCCACCGCGCCCGAAGACGTCCAGCAGCGGCAACTCCAGCTTCATCTCGGGCGTGGGCACGCCCACCAGCACGACGGTCCCGGCCAGGTCGCGGGCGTAGAACGCCTGCCGGTAGGTCTCCGGCCTGCCGACCGCCTCGATGACGACGTCGGCGCCATTGCCGCCGGTCAGCCCGCGGATGGCCTCGACGGGGTCGGTGGCCTGGGAGTTCACGGTGTGGGTGGCGCCCATCCGCTGCGCGGTCTCGAGCTTGCGGTCGTCGATGTCGACCGCGATGATCGTCGCCGCCCCGGCCAGCCGGGCCCCCACGATGGCGGCGTTGCCGACGCCGCCACAGCCGATCACGGCGACGGAGTCGCCACGGCCGACGTTGCCGGTGTTGATCGCCGCGCCGATGCCGGCCATGACACCGCAGCCCAGCAGACCGGCGACCGCCGGGGAGACGGCGGGGTCGACCTTGGTGCACTGTCCGGCGTGGACGAGGGTCTTCTCGGCGAAGGCGCCGATGCCCAGCGCCGGGGACAGCTCGGTGCCGTCGAGCAGGGTCATCTTCTGCTCGGCATTGTGGGTGTCGAAGCAGTACCAGGGGCGGCCACGCCGACAGGCGCGGCACTGACCGCACACCGCACGCCAGTTGAGGATCACGAAGTCGCCGAGAGCCACATCGGTCACGCCCTCGCCGACGGACTCGACCACGCCCGCCGCCTCATGGCCGAGGAGGAAGGGGAAGTCGTCGTTGATGCCTCCCTCGCGGTAGTGCAGGTCGGTGTGACAGACCCCGCAGGCCTGGATCCTCACAAGGGCTTCGCCCGGCCCGGGGTCCGGCACGATGATCGTTTCCAGACTGACCGGGGAACCCTTCCCCCGGGCGACGACAGCACGAACCTGCTGGGCCATGACTACTCCTCGGCTGGTTTCTTATTGCGGTACGCAGCGCACGTATCGCAACGAAAGCATCCGCGAAGCGGATACGGCGGTCAAGGACCGGGCGTCGTCGAGCTACTCGCGGACCGGAGCGTTCACCGCGCGCTGCGCGTCACCGCTGTCCGCGCCCAGCCCCGCGAGCAGGCGCAGCCCGTCCTCGGCGGGACTGCCGGGAGCCGCGGACAGCACCAGCAGCTCCATACCTGTCTCGTCGGGTAGTGCGAAATTCTCCTGGTGCAGTTCCAGCAGTCCGACCAGCGGGTGCCGGTACTCCTTGCGTCCATGCGTGCGGGCGCGCACGTCCGCGCGGGCCCAGAGACGGCGGAAGCGTTCGCTGCCCATCGCCAGCTCGCCGATGAGCGAGGCCAGACGGGGGTCCTCGGGGTACTTGCCGGCGGCCAGGCGCAGGTGCCCGACCACGTCGAGGGTGCACTTCTCCCAGTCCGCGTAAAGGCCGCGCTCGGCCTCCTCGAGGAAGATGTGCCGTGCGGTGTTCAGGCCCGGCATCGGCCGGCCGAAGAGGAGCCCGGCGAGGCGGTTCCCGGCGAGCACGTCCAGCCGATGGTCCATGATCAGCGCAGGTGCGTCGGCGACCAGGTCGAGAACGCGCAGCAGCTCCGGCCGGACCCGCCCGCCCGGCGCCTTCGCGCGGCGGCGGCGCTGCCGGGCGAGCCGGTAGAGGTGCCCGCGCTCGGTCTCGTCCAGGCCGAGGACACCGGCGAGCGCGTCGAGGACCTGCTCGGAGGGCTGGGTCGCGCGGCCCTGCTCCAGGCGTACGTAGTAGTCGACGCTGACTCCGGACAGGTGCGCGACCTCTTCGCGGCGCAACCCTTCGACGCGGCGCCGGCTGTCGGTGGGGATGCCGACGGCCGCCGGGTCGACGCGGGAACGCCGGGTCCGCAGGAAGCTCGCAAGATCGTCCATGCCCTCAGTATGGCCTCGGTGGTTCCCGCGACGTGCCCGTGAAGGTGGTCCTGCCGATACCAGGAAGTCCCGTCCGATGGAAGAGGCGCCCCTGAACGGCGGGCGCCGCGGCGCCCAGGATCGAAGGCATCCGATCCGAAGGAGTTCCCATGAAGACGCTGATCGTCCACGCCCACCCGGAGCCGAAGTCGCTCAACAGCTCACTGAAGGACCTCGCGGTGTCCACACTGGAGACCGCCGGGCACGAGGTACGGGTGAGCGACCTGTACGCGATGAACTGGAAGGCGGTCGTGGACGCCGCGGACTACGGCCCCGACGCCTCGAGTCCGCTGAAGGTCGCCCTGGACTCGGGCCGGGCCTTCGACGCCGGGACGCTCACCGCGGACGTACGCGCCGAGCAGGAGAAGCTGCTGTGGGCCGACACGATCATCTTCCAGTTCCCGCTGTGGTGGTACTCGATGCCCGCGATCCTCAAAGGCTGGGTGGACCGGGTGTTCACCTACCACTTCGCGTACGGCGTCGGCGAGCACAGCGACACCAAGTACGGCGAGCGCTTCGGCGAAGGCACCCTCGCGGGCAGGAAGGCGCTGCTGTCGGTGACCACCGGCGGCCCGGAGTCCCATTACGCCGCTCGTGGGATCAACGGCCCCATCGACGATCTGCTGTTCCCGATCCACCACGGCATCCTCTACTACCCGGGCATCGAGGTGCTGCCGCCGTTCGTGCGGTACGGCACCGACCGGATGACCGACGAGGAGTACACCGACGTAGCCAAGGCCTGGGAACAGCGCCTGCTCACCCTGGAGTCGACCGAACCGATCGCGTTCCGGCGGCAGAACTTCGGTGACTACGAGATCCCCTCGCTGCACCTGAAGGAGGGACTGGAGCCCGCGGGCCACCGGGGTTTCGGGCTGCACGTGCGCGGCTGACCGCCGGCGATGGCCAGGACGGGCCGGCGCGCGAACCCGAGGCACTGCCCGGCCGTGGTGGCAATCGGTGCACCGTGATGCCACGGCCCTGCCCCGGAACCCCCGTGTGTTCCGGGACGGGGCCGTGGCACGGATGAGTGCCGTGAAGGTGGTGCCGTCGAGTTGGTTGCCGGCCGCCCCTCAGGGGCGGGGCCGCCGGATCCGGCGTAACACGCGTCGCGGTCGTCTCCACGGCTGACGTGTCTTCGTCATCAGTCGTCGTGCGTTCGGATCATGTGGTGAAGGAGACCCGGAGGAACTCGAGGATCTCCGCCCGAGCGGCCTCGGCCTGCGGTTCCACGCCCGGCATGCCGAGGAACGACGTCACCGCACTGATCGACATGGTTCTGCCGCAATTCGCCGACGGCCCCGACCCCGCTTAGCGCCGGGTCGGACCGGATGCGCCCTGTTGCCCGGGGCCGTTCGCGTTGCCGTTGCCGTTGCCGTTGCCGTTGCCGTTGCCGTTGCCGTTGCCGAGGGTCCACGCCTCGATGTCCCGGTAGTGGATCGGCCCGCGGCTACGGCCCACGTTGCTGCCGACCAGGTGCAGACGTTCGGCAGCCCATCGGCTGCCGGTGAATCCGACGAAGCCTGCGGCGATCTCTCCGACGGAGGATCGGTCGCCCCGGCGGGCCCGGGCCAACGTCAGATGGGGGCGCAGGGGCCGCTCCTCGAAGACGACACCGCAGTTCCTGACGGCGGTACGCACAGCGGCGGCGAGCAGGTGCAGTTCCTCGAGGTCTCCGTCGATTCCGCTCCACAGCACCCGGTCGTCGAAGTTTCCGCTGCCGCGCAGTGCCAGACACGGGGGCCGGTGGTCCGCCGCAAGGTCGGCGAGAGGCGGGCGCAGCAGCGGAACGGTCTCGGCCGGGAGCTCCCCGAGGAACGCCAGGGTGATGTGCCAGTCCTCAACACGGTTCCACCGCATGTCCGGGTGCGTGTCATAGGCGGGGCGCAACTCCCGGGACAGCTCTTCTTTCGCGTGGTCGGGCGGGGCGAGCGCGATGAACACACGTACGGTCGCGGGCTGAGCCTGTTCGTTCACACTGGACTTCGTACCACCCGGGCAGGCGATGCCCCGGCGCGGGTGCCGCGGAAGAGGCAACATGTCCAGGCCGTTTCTTTCGGATCGTCCTGCCCAGCGGATGAAGAGCCCGATGCGAATTCCGAAGTCCACCGATGAGTTCTGCAGGCGCGGCGGGTCTACCCCGTTGTACGTCATCGAACCTCGGACTGGAGACACACCATGACCGCTCCCGCACACGCCGGTCGCATGCTGTTCGTGAACATGCCCGTGGCGGACGCCGAGCGCAGCAAGGCGTTCTTCACGCGGCTCGGGTTCAGCTTCAACCCGATGTTCAGCGACGAGACCGCGGCCTGCATGCTGGTCGGCGAGCAAGCCTCCGTCATGCTGCTCAGCCACGAGAAGTTCGCGCAGTTCTCGAAGCTGCCGATGGCCGATCCCACCACGCACGCGCTGGCGCTCTACTGCTTCAGCGTGGCAACCCGCGATGAGGTCGACACGGTCGCTGAGGCTGCGTTTGCCGCGGGCGGCACCGAGGCGGATGGCCCGGAGGACCACGGCTTCATGTACTCACGCAGCTTCTTCGACCTTGACGGCCACGGCTGGCAGATCATGTGGATGGATCCGTCGAGTACCTCGGACAGCTCGACTTCCTAGACGGAGTCGTCGCGGTCGACTCCACACACGGTCGTCGACCTCCAGGACAGCACTTCAGTCGAAGGCTCTGCCGGTGGCGGCGAAGAGGCGGGCGCAGCGGTCCGCCATGGCGTCCGGGGATTGGTCCGGATGGTTGATCCACCAGCGGACCAGGGCGCTGACCAGGCCCCGCCAGGCGTATTTGAGCGCGTCCGCATCAAGTGGGTCGGGGGACCCGGTCGCGCGCAGCAGGTCGGCGGTGCCGGTTGAGGCGAGCTGGTCGATGGCGGTCCGGTAGCGCGCGGCGATTCGGGCGGGCTCGCTGTCGGCGGGCAGCGAGGCGTCGTAGAGCACGAACCACCCCTCACGTCGGCCGTCCAGTGCGGTGAAGATGGCGCGCAGCACCAGCAGTGGTGTGCGCGCTGCGGTGGCGTCGCCCTCCGCCATCGCGGCGCGCATGGCGTCCAGCAATTGGTCGCCGACCGGGTTCAGGCAGGCGAGGAAGAGGTCCTGCTTCGCGCCGAAGTACTGGTGCAGCAACGTCTTGGTGACGCCGACGCGTGCGGCGATGGCGGCCAGCGACGCGGAAGCGTAGCCGTGGCGCCCGAACTCTTCGGTGGCGGCGGCCAGGATCTGCTGCTCACGGCGAGCCCGTGGAACGCCCTTGGTGCCGGCCCTGCCTTGGGGGGTGGTCATGGGCTCGATGTTACCCTAACGTAATTTACCGGCAGGTACATTACCCTCAGTCATCATGGAGTATCGGACCCATGCCCGACCCCACGACCGCTCCCCGCACCTCCCGCGTCCGCTCCTGGTGGGGATGGGGATGGGCCGACGCTCACCCCGACGACGCCGAGTGCACCGCCCTGGGCGCCCTGCTCCCCGGCACTCTCCCCCACCCGCTGCCGGCCCCGCGGACAGCCGACCTGAACATCGGACGCCCCGGCGCCGAGCCCCCGCAAAGCCTCGCCCACCTGGTCACCGCCGACCCCGGACCGCGCGCCGCCCACGCCATGGGCAAGGCTTATCGCGACGTCATCCGTGCCCTGCGCGGGCAGCCCGGCCGGATCCCCGACCTGGTCGCCCATCCGACCCGCGACCAGGACGTGGCCGACCTTCTGGAGTGGGCCGGCCAACACCACGTCGCCGTGGTCCCCTTCGGCGGCGGCTCCTCCGTCACCGGAGGTGTGGAGTACCGCGGAGACACCCACCACGCCGTCATGTCCCTCGACCTGACCGCCATGGACCGGGTCCTGGAGATCGACGCCGACAGCCGCTCCGCTCGCATCCAGGCCGGCACCTTCGGCCCCGCGCTGGAGGACCAACTGCGACCCCATGGCCTGACCCTGCGCCACTTCCCGCAGAGCTTCGAGTTCTCCACCCTCGGCGGCTGGCTCGCCACCCGGGCAGGCGGCCACTACGCCACCGGCCGCACCCACATCGACGACTTCACCCAGTCCCTGCGCGTGGTGACCCCCGCCGGTACCAGCACGTCCTGGCGACTGCCCGCCTCAGGCGCCGGGCCCTCTCCCGACCGGCTCTTCCTCGGTTCCGAAGGCGCCCTCGGCGTCATCACCGAGGCATGGGTGCGCCTGCAGGAACGCCCCCGCCACAGTGCTTCCGCTTCCCTCGCCTTCACCGACTTCCACGCCGCGCTGAACGGGGTACGCGCCATCGCCCAGTCCGATCTCGCCCCCGCCAACTGCCGCCTGCTCGACTCCGGCGAGGCAGCACTCGCCGGCGCCTCCCGGGACGGCTCCGCGGTACTCGTCCTCGGCTTCGAGTCCGCCACCGCACCCGTCCACGCTCGCCTCGCCCAGGCCCTCGACCTCGCCCGCGCGCACGGCGGACGGGGCGGTGAGTCCGCCGCCGAGGCAGGCGCCCCGGCCGACGCGGCCGTCGGTGCCTGGCGCTCCATCTTTCTGCGCATGCCCTACCTGCGCGACGGTCTGGCCAGGATGGGAGCCGTCGTCGAGACCTTCGAGACGGCTACCACCTGGAACCAGCTGCCCGCCCTCATCGACGCCATCCGCACCGAGGTCGGGACCGCCGCACGCGACATCACCGGCCACCCCGCAACCATCAACTGCCGCCTCACACACGTCTACCCCGACGGCGCCGCCCCCTACTTCACGGTCCTCGCCGCCGGCCGCCCCGGCGACGAAGTCGCCATCTGGGACCACCTCAAGACCGTCGCAAGTGACGTCCTCCACCGCCACCGCGCCACCATCACCCATCACCACGCCGTCGGCCGCGACCACCGCCCTGGTTACGACCGCCAGCGCCCGGAACCCTTCGCACTCGCTCTGCGCGCCGCCAAGCACGCCCTCGACCCCCACGGCATCCTCAACCCCGGCGTACTCGTCGACTGAGCCGGAGTGCGGAACCGGTGATGCGGTCGGTCATGGTGTTCAGGCGGGTACGGACAGGGCCGCACCGTAGCTGGACAGAGCCGCCTTGGCGTCGGCGAGTGCGAAGCGGGCGCCAAGGTGCCCGTCCGGGCGGACGAGGAAGCCGGTCGGGCCCTCAGGTCGGTACAACCGGGCGAACTCCCCGGCGGTGTCACGGTATCCGGGGACGGCCAGGGCTCCGGGATCGGTCGGTGCGGCTTCCCGGGCGAGGACGGCGATGGTCTGCAGGCCGGCCCCGGCGTCCGGGCCGTCGGGGGTGTCAGGGCTGCTGCCGGTCATCCGCAGCACCCCGGCAGCATCGGCGGCTTCGGCCAGGTCGGCCGCCTCGGCCGCGTACAGGACCAGCACGTGGCCCGTGCGGTCGCGCAGGATGTCGAGCAGGCGCAGCGGATAGGTGGCGATGGGGGTGGTCAGGCCGGCGCAGTCCGGGGCCCGGTCGCCGGGTTGGGGTGCGTTGGTCGGCCCGTACGGGCTGTCGGCGAGTGGGCCGTCCCGGTAGCCGACGAGCAGTTGGGCTTCGCGGAGCATGATGGTCTTCGGGTCGTCCGGGTCGGCCTCGATGCCGCGGGTGGCGTGCCGGACCGTCCGGCCGACGACCTCCTCGCCGACCGGGCGACGTTCGGCGTCGTAGCTGGTGAGCAGGGCCGGCCCGGCCTCCCCGCTGATGACGAGCGCGAGCTTCCAGGCCAGATTGCAGGCGTCCTGGATGCCGGTGTTCATGCCCTGGGCGCCGGTCGGTGGGTGGATGTGGGCGGCGTCGCCCGCGACGAAGACCCGGCCGTCGGCGTAGCGGTCCACGATCCGGTGGCTGATGCGGAAGACGGAGGACCATCGCATGGTGGAGAGGGTGGCCGGCCTGGGGGCCAAGCGGTCGACGACAGCCTGGACATGGGACAGCTCCGGGACCCGGCCGCCCTCCAGGCCGTGCGCTACGCCGGCTGTCCGCCCGGGCGCCGGGTCTGTCGCCTGGGCGGAGAGTTCGGGCGGGACCAGCATCGACATGCGGTAGCGTCCGGCGCCGGGCAGCGGGATACAGACCAGCAGGTCATCGGTGGCGCCGTCGTCGGTGTGGTGGAGGGAGCGCACGCCGTATCCGGGCGGAAGGTCCCAGTCCGCCTCGACGTCGGCCAGCATGTACTCCTCGGCGAAGGCGCCTCCCTCGAAGCCGAGCCCCAGTCCTTTGCGAACGGTGCTGTGCGCGCCGTCGCAGCCGATCAGATAGCGCGTACGGACCTCCTCGGCACCGCCGGACGCGGTCATCAGGCGGGCGGTGACTCCGCCCGCGTCCTGGGTGAACGAAAGCAACTCGGTGGAGCGCTCGATTGCCGTGCCCAGGCCCCTGACGTATTCCTCCAGCAGGCGCTCGGTCTCGTACTGCGGGAGCGCGGCGAATCCGTAGGGCACCTCGGGCGGCAGCGCGAGCTCGATCCGCGCCTGCTCCCGGCCGTTGACGTAGATCAGCTGGCCGTGCATCGGAACGGCGGCTTCCAGGACGGCGCGGACCAGGCCCATCCGGTCCCAGATCTCCAGGGTGCGCGTCTGGATGCCGACAGCCTTGGCATACGGGAGGCGGGCCGGCAGCCGGTCGATGAGACGGCAGCGCACCCCTTGGCGGCGGAGCTCGGCAGCCGCGCTCAGTCCCACGGGGCCGGCGCCCGCGATCAGTACGTCGATGGACCGGGTGTGCGACACGGGCGCCTCCTCGGCTTGTCCCCCCGTATCGCCCCTCTGCTCCATGGTCCCCCTCCGGGGCACGGGCGGCGAGCCGAGGCCCAGTTCATCCCCTGACTCCTGATCTGCCGGCCGACTGAGCGCCTCATGCCCACCCCCACCACCCACCACGGGCAGCGGCGGCGGGCTGCGCCATAGGAGACCGGCGTCAGGGCCTGTCCGGCGCATCGTGCCGGACAGGCCCTGGTCCCGGGAAGGGCTCAGCGCTTCAGCGTGAAGGTGAAGTCGCCGGAGAGCTTGCCGCTCAGCCGGACCGCCGAAACGAGACTCCCTTCCATGATCAGTCTCTCGACCTCGGCCCGCGAAAGCCCGCAACCTTCAGCGATCAGCCGCACCGGCCGGACCGGAATCCGCGCCGCGAAACGGACCGAGATGTCGATCACCTCTTGGTCCAGGTGATCCGATCCGCCGGTGTCGAGGCGCCAGGCATTGTCCCAGCCGAGGGCGATGCGATTACGGCGCCGCACGACCGGATCCTGGAGCAGCTCAGCTGCCAGGCCAGGGTCGTTGTCATGCAGCCGGTCCAGCAGCTCAGGTCGGACGGAGCGCACATTCACCCGCTCCAGGACCGTGAGCTTCGCCGTTTCCCCGCAAGCGGTACAGAGCACGAGGAGCCAGGCGTCGATGAGCTTGTGGTGTGCGTTGACGCGAAATTTACCGCTTGCCCGGAAGCACCCGGACGCGCACGCGTGGCAACGGCGGAGAACGAGCGGAAGGCAGGTGGGCGTGACCACCCAGTTCTTGAGCACAGAGGTACACCAGTCCTGGTGAGAAGTCCGCAGCAAAAAGGAGCGCGGCGCACATGCGCGACGCGCGACGATTCAGCACTTGGGAGGTCTCACACGGTGTACAACGGCACGTCCTTGCCCAGACGACTCGGTCCGGCAGCACGGTAGTGGCGCACAACGGCGCCGCTCCACTGGTTTTCGCGTGCCGGCCCCCGGGCGCCAGGGCGGTCTCCGCCATTCAGCTCTGCTGGACGTCCTTGACGAACACGAGACCGTCGCTGTCGGCCAGGTGGGCCGGGTCGAGCGGGGCGTAGCCGAACCAGGGGGACACGCGGGTCTCGGGCCGTGTGGTGCCGAGGGCGGTGGCCAGCCGCGGGGCGTCGATGACGCAGCGGTCTTCCGGGAGCGCGTACAGGAGTCCTTCGACGGTGTCCGGCGGCGGTGTGTCCACTCCCTGGTGCCGGATCGTGCCAAGGGCTGCGGCCACGAAGGCGTACTCCTTGCCGAGTTGGGCGCTCACCAGCGCACCGGCGCTCCACCACTCCACCGGCCCCTGCCACATCTGCATCGTGCTCTTCTCCCGCTGGAGATGGGAGTTGTGGGCGTGGACGAGTACCGGGCCCCGTTCGGCGAGGGCGAGGAGGTTGTGGGCCATCATCAAGTCCCGCAGCGCGCACAGCCGGGTCATGCGGGCCGGTGAAGTGTCGGCCATCGAGTGGTGGTAGCGCAGCAGGCCGGTCGCGGTGCGCCCGTACAGGCGAGCCCGGTCCCAGTCGTCCCGCGAGTTCGCCGTGATCAGGTGCGGCGTCCGCGCGTCGAGCAGCGCCACCAGATCGTCGGTGAGCAGCCGCAGTTGACCGGCCTCGGCCGACTGCCCCGTGGATCGGGACGGGTCCATCATCGCGGCGGGATCGGTCCACCGGTCGTCGGCACCCAGCAGGCGGTCGAGGGTGTCCGCGGTACAGGGGAGCAGGTCCGCTTCCACCCGGGCCGCGAGGTAGCCGTGGAGTGCGGTGAGGGCCTGCCGGGGGCTCGCGGCATGGGTGATCTCCAGCGGGCCGTCGAACCCGGCGAAGCGGAGCCGCTCAAACGCGGGCCGGCCGTCGGTCTCGGCGCGGACGTTGTAGGAGCGCATCCAGCGCACGAGCTCGCGGTTGGCCGCGAAGGTGCCCCAGCCGTGGCTGACTCCCTGCTCCATGACCTCGTCGAGAGTGCCCGTGCCCGAGGTGACGTAGTCGTCCACGACCAGTCCCATCATGCAGTCGCTCTCGATCGTGATCGTCCGGTAGCCCTCCTGCTCGACCAGCTGCTGGAAGAGCTCGTTGCGCAGGTCGAGCAGAGCATCCTGGCCGTGGGTGGGCTCGCCCAGGGCGAGCAGCCGAGGCCGGTCCTGGAGCAGCCTCATGACGGCGGCAGCCTCGACGGCATGGACGGTGTCCTTGATGTCAGTAGCCATGCCTTCAACGGTATCGTTGAACCTTCGTTTGAAACTTTCCCGCGATATCGTCAGCTTCATGCGGAGAAACCTTCAAAGTGGTGATCGGCTCAGGCCGGTCGATCTGGCGCGCGGGCACGGTCTGTCCACGCAGGCGGTCAGGAACTACGAGGAGGCCGGCATCCTGCCGGCCGCCGTTCGCACACCCCACGGCTACCGCACCTACACCCCGCTGCACGCCGGGGCCCTGCGCGCGTTCCTCGCCCTGGTGCCCGGCCACGGCCACCGGACGGCGGCGGCGATCCTGCGGGCCGTGAACCAGGGTGCGGTCGACGAGGCGTTGCGCCTCATCGAGGAGAGCCACGCCCAACTGCTCGGCGACCGGCGGACGCTCCAGGCTGTGGAGAGCGCCCTCCGCGACCTGGAGCCCGGTTTGGGGTCCGAGCCCGGTGTCGGGTCCGAGCCCGGCGTGGAGTCCGAGCCGGCCGCGGTGTCCGGGCCCGGCGGCACCTTCATTGGGCCCACGTTCATCGGGCCGCTGGCGGACCAGCTCGGAATCCGGCCCGCGACGCTGCGCAAATGGGAGCGCGCCGAGCTGGTGCGCCCGCGCCGCGACCCACGGACCGGTTACCGCGTCTACGACGAGGCCGACGTTCGGGATGCCCGGCTGGCCCATCAGCTCAGGCGGGGCGGCTATCTGCTGGAGCAGATCGCCCCGCTGATCACCCAGGTGCGGGCGGCCGGCGGCCTGGAGCCGCTGGAGGCCGCACTGTGCGACTGGCACGGTCGACTCTCCGCCCGCGGACGGTCGATGCTGACCGGGGCGGCAGAGCTGGAGGCGTACCTCCGCGAGCGCGGATGAGACCTCGATCGCGAGCCGGCTTCGGCTGCCCGCGGCGGCCGGGCCGGCCGGGACCCAACTCGGTCTGCACGACGTGCTGGTGCGGATCTCATCACTGTGGGTTTTTTGCGGCATGACCCTGCTTGTGACCCGTCGCCACGTGGACTACGGGCGTGTCACCAGCACCGGTTGTCGCGCCGTGCGCTGACGCCACGCTCCCGGCGTCCGGCCGCCCTCTCCGGCCGCTGATCATCCCCCTTGTCTCCGCGCCTTCGGCGCGCTCTCCGCCTTCCTGCTGCTGCAGGGCGTGGAGACACTCAGCCTGCGCATCGAACGGCACTCGGCCAACGCCCAGGCGCTCGCCGAATGGCTGGAGCAGCGCGACGAGGTCGCCGCCGTCCACTACCCGGGCCTGCCGTCCAACCGGTGGTACGAGGCCGGGCAGCGCTATCTGCCGCGTGGTGCCGGCGCGGTCCTGGCCTTCGAGCTGCGTGACGGCGTCGAGGCGGGCAGCGCCGGGTCACCGCCAGGACGCTGGTCGCCGCAGTCGACTCCGACCGTCTCTACCCACCCGCCCAGCAGGCCGAGTTGGCAGCCGGTATTCCTTCGGCCGACCGGCTGCGAATGGTCCACTCCCCCTACGGTCACGACGGCTTTCTCATCGAAACCGAGCAGGTCGCCGCGCTCGTACGCGAACTCACCACCTCATGACGATCTCTGGGTGGACCGGGGATCTCAGGCGTCCGCCTGCCTGATGCGTTCACGGACGGCCGCACGGTCGATGCCCAGCTGCTCCATCAGCTCTGCCGCGGGATCAGGCCGCTCACAGTCAAGGATCGCGAGCAGCAGGTGCTCCGGCGTGATGCGCCGGCTGCCGGCCTTCTTCACCTCGACGAGGGCGCGCGGGAGCACCGAGCGGGCACCGGAGGTGAAGGGGGTGCGCTTGCGTGAGACGGGGACCGGCGGCCTCTCGACGCCCTGGACGTCGATGCCGATCGCGGCCAGTGCCGACCGGTCGAGGACGTCGAGGGCGGTACGTGCGGCCTCCAGGTCGGTACCGAGGGATCGGACCGCGAGCGAGCCGGGCTCGTGGAGTACTCCCAGGAGGAGGTGCTCGGTGCCGATGCGGCGATCGCCGCGCAGCCTGGCTTCTTCCAGAGCGGACGTGACCGCCGCGCGGGCACCTGTTGCGAACTGTTCGAACACTGTCGTCTCACTTCCCGTGTTTGGCGTGCGCCGATTGCCGTGACACGCCGAGGGCATCCCCGATCTGTTCCCAGGACCATCCCTGCTCCCTGGCGCGGACCACCGCTGCCGTTTCGATCTGCTCGGCCAGTCGGTGCAGGGCGCCCACCGCCCGTAGCCCGACGGCGGGGTCGTGCGACCTGAGGCGTTCTGCGAGATCTCCTGCTTCCATGACTGTCAGTCTGGGCTGACAGCCATCATGTTGTCAACCCAGACTGACAGTCCGCCGATGCGTTACGACCCATTGACCGCGGGCTGTCAGGCCCCCAGCGGCCCGTCATGGGAAGGACCTCAGCGGCGTTGCCACTCCTCGGCCAGGAGCCGGTAGGAACGCACCCGGTCGGCGTGGTCGTGCGTGATGGTCGTGATGACCAGCTCGTCGGCGCCGGTGGCCTCCTGAAGTCGTTCGAGCTGGTCGGCCACATGTCCTGCGGTGCCGACGAACTGGGTGTCGACGCGGTCGGCCACCAAAGCCCGGTCCTCGTGGGTCCACACATGGGCGCGGGCCTGCTCGGGGGTGGGGAAGGCGATGGCGCCCTCGGCGGTGCGGATGCTGCGGACCCACGGACCGTAGCCGGCGGCGAGTTCACGGGCCGTCGCGTCGTCCTGGGCGACGACGACGTCGGCCGAGACGCTGACGTACGGCTTGTCGAGATCGTCGGAGGGCTGGAACGCGGCGCGGTACCCCTCGGTCGCCTCCAGGACGGTGGCCGGGCTGACGTGGTAGTTGGAGGCGAAACGCAAACCGTTGCGGCCGGCGACGTCGGCGCTCTGCCCGCCGCTGCTGCCCAGGATCCACACCTGCACGGCGGCGCCCTCGCCGGGCACGGCGTGCGCCTCGACGCCGTCGGCCGAGCGGTAAGTGCCGCGCAGCAGGGCGAGGATGTCGTCGATCTGCTCGCCGTAATCCTGCGCCTCGGCGTTCGGTTGGCGCAGCAGGCGCTGCTGGAGGGCGAACCGGGGTGAGCCGAGCAGGTGCTCGAAGGAGAACCGGGGTGGGATCCGCAGCCCGTTGGGAGTGTGTCCGTCGATGACCGGGGTCGCGGTCACGAGGGGTCCCACGGCCGGAACGGAGTCCGCGCTCGGACTGGGGGGACGTCCCCCGGAGCGGCCGAGGCCCAGGTCGAGCCGCCCGGGGTGCAGGGCGTCGATGAGGCCGAACTCCTCGACGGTGGACAGGGCGGTGCGGTGGCCCAGCAGGACCGCCCCGGAACCGATCCTGATCGTGGAGGTCGCGGAGGCGGTCAGGGCCAGCACGACAGCGGGAGAGGTCCCGGCGACGCCCGGGTTGAGATGGTGCTCGGCGACCCAGTAGCGGGTGTAGCCGAACCGCTCGGCCTGGCGGGCGAGGTCGATGCTGTTGTGCAGCGCGTCGGCCGCGGTGGAGCCGGACGGAACCGGGACGAGGTCGAGAACCCCGAGAGGGATGCCGGACATGATCGGGGTGCTCCTCAGAAGTCGGCGGGTCGGGGCGCGGCGAGGACCGGGGTCCAGGGGAACGGTGGGTCGGGGATGTCGCGCCGCAGTACGGGCGCGATGTCGGACTGGAAGAGTTCCAGCGAGGCCCGGTGCCGGGCGTCGCCGAGCCCGCTCGCGTCCGCCTGCAGATGGAGCACGCTGTGGCCGAACTGCTCGTGGTAGCGGTGCACCTTGTCGATCACCTGTTGGGGGCTGCCGATCAGCGCCGAGCTGCGCTCCACGAAGTCCTCCAGGGTCGCGAACACCGGCTCCAGACCCAGCCGCTTCTGGAAGGCCAGCTGTCCCTCGAAGACCGGCCGGTAGGCGGCGATCGCCTCCTGCGAGGTGCGTGCCGCGTAGTACCCGGCGGTACCGGCGCCGACCACCGCGTGGGCGGCGTCGTGGCCGTAGTGGGCCCGGCGCTCCCGGTAGTGGCGGACGAGTTCGGCGTAGGGCTCGATGGGGTTGGTGACATTGGCCGAGAACAGCGGGTCGCCGTAGCGGGCGGCGAGGTCGACGGACTCCCGGCTGGTGGCGCTGCCGTGCCAGACCCGCACCGGCTGCTGGTACGGCCTGGGCCACACCTCGGCGGCGGTGAGCTCCGGGCGGAAGCGCGGTTCTGCGGTCACCTTGTCCTCCCGCCAGATCCGGCGGAACAGCTCATAGCTCTCGGCGTTGCGCTCCCACTGGTCATCGGGAGTGACCTGGAACAGCTCGCGCTGGGCGGTGCCGTTGCCCTTCCCGATGATCAGGTCCAGGCGGGTCGGACAAGTGGTCCAAGGTCGCGTAGTCCTCGTAGGCGCGTACCGGGTCGAGCAGGCTGAGGGTGGTGACGGCGGTGAACAGCCGGATCCTGGAGGTGAGCGCGGCGATGTGACTGAGCACGACCGGTGGCGACGAGGAGATGAACGGCCGCTCGTGGCGTTCGCCGACGCCGAAGCCGTCGAACCCGGTCTCCTCGGCGAACACCGCGTTGTCGATCACCTCGCGGAAACGGTCGTGGGTCGGCTTCAGCACCCCGGTCACCGGGTCGGGGGCGTGCACGATGAGGGTGATGGCCAGGAACTTCACGACGCCACCCGCCCGGTGCCCGGCTCGGCGGCGGCGTCGGGGTGGGCCAGTCCCAGGTGGTCGCGCAGCGTGGTGCCCTCGTACGCGGTGCGGAAGACACCGCGCTCCTGCAGCAGCGGTACGACGGTGTCGGCGAAGCCGTCCAGACCGGTGGGGGTGATGTGCGGGACCAGGATGAAGCCGTCGGCGGCATCGGCCTGGACGAGGGTGTTGATGGACTCGGCGACGGTGGCCGGGGAGCCGACGAAGTTCTGCCGGCTGCCGGTCTCGATGACGAGGTCGCGGATCGACCAGTTGTTGGCCGCCGCGAGCTCACGCCACTGGCGGGCGGTGGCCAGCGGGTCACGGTACATCCGCACCTGCGCGCGGCCGCGGGCGATGGTGTGCTCACCGAGGTCCGGGTCGATGTCGGGCAGCGGGCCGTCCGGGTCGTAGCCGGACAGGTCGCGGTTCCAGACGAACTCCAGGTGCTTGAGCGCGGTCGCTCCGCTGACCTGCTGCCGGCGCACCTCGCGGGCCAGCTCCTGGGCCTCGGCGTCGGTGTCGCCGAACACGAAGGTCGCGGCCGGCAGGATCAGCAGCTGCTCGGGGCGGCGCCCGTAGCGGGCGAGCCGGCGCTTGACGTCGGCGTGGAACTCCTGACCCTCCTTCAGGGTGCCGTACCGGCTGAAGATCGCGTCCGCGGTGGAGGCCGCGAACTCCCGGCCCTCCTCCGAGTCACCGGCCTGGAAGATCACCGGACGGCCCTGCGGACTGCGCGGGACATTGAACTGCCCGGCGATGTCGAAATGCTCTCCCTCATGGACGAAGGCCCCGGCGCGCGCGTCCTTCAGAAAGATGCCGGACTCCTGGTCGGCGACGATCTCCTCACCGTGCCAGGAGTCGAACAGCTCGATGGCGGTCGCGAGGAACTCCGTGGCGCGGGAGTACCGCTGGTCCTGCGGGAGGAAGCCGCCGCGGCGGAAGTTCTCGCCGGTGAACGCGTCCCAGGAGGTGACGACGTTCCAGGCGGCACGCCCGTCCGACAGATGATCGAGGCTGGCGAACTGGCGGGCCACCTCGTAGGGCTCGTTGAAGGTGGAGTTGATGGTGCCGGTCAGGCCCAGGCGCTCGGTCACCGCGGCCAGAGCGGACAGCACCGTGAAGGTGTCCGGCCGCCCGACCACGTCCAGGTCGTAGATCTGCCCGGCCTGTTCGCGCAGCCGCAGCCCTTCGGCGAGGAACAGGAAGTCGAACTTGGCGCGTTCGGCGGTCCGCGCGAAGTGCGCGAACGAGCTGAACTCGATGTGGCTGCCGGCCCGCGGGTCGCTCCACACGGTGGTGTTGTTGACACCGGGGAAGTGGGCCGCGAGATGGATCTGCTTCAGTGGCTTGCTCATGGTCGGACGGTCCTCCCGGCTCAGACGGTGGCGTAGCGGTTGGCGGGACGGGACAGCCCGAGCAGCCCGCGCAGGGTGTCGGCCTCGTACACCCGCCGGAAGGCGCCGCGGCGCTGGAGTTCGGGCACCAGGCCGCGGGTGATCGCCGGAAGGTCATGGCCGATGACGCCGGGACGCAACCGGAAGCCGGACAGTCCGTGGCCTGCTGCCACTGCAGGAGCAGGTCGGCGAGTTGCGCGGGGCTTCCCGTGAAGATCTTCGCGTCGCTGGTGTACGGGTAACCCGCCAGGTCGTCCAAGCGTGCCTTGCGGTCCGCCGCCGCTGCCGCGTCGTCGTCGAGAAAGACCACCAGGTCACCGAAGATGTGCAGGGGCTCGTCGGAGCGCCCTGCCGCGGCCTGGGCCGCGCGTATCTCGTCGGAGATGGCGCGGGCGTGGCCGGGGTCGTGCGGGGTGACGTAGCCGATGTCGGCGGAACGGCCCACCAGTTGGAAGGGGACGCTCTGGTGCGCCAGGGCGGTGACGACCGGCTGTCCCTGGGGCGGCCGGGGGGTGATCGAGGGTCCCTTGACGCTGAAGTGCCGGCCCTCGAAGTCGACATAGTGCAGTTTGTCGCGGTCGACGAAGCGCCCGGTGGAGGTGTCGCGGATCTCCGCGTCGTCCTCCCAGCTGTCCCACAGACGGCGGACGGCCTCGACGTGGTCGGCGGCCTCCTCGAAGAGCTCGGCGGTCAACTCCCGGACCTCCGGGGTGTCCAGGTCCTCGATGCGCAGAGGCGGGAACGTACGACGGCCGAAGTGGGCCGCCTCGCTCTGCCGTGCCGACACCTGGACCCGCAGGCCCGCACGGCCGGTGCTGACGTAGTCCAGGGTGGCGATCGCCTTGGAGATGTGGAACGGCTCGGTGTGGGTGGTGACGACGGTCGGCACCAGCCCGATGTGACGCGTCAGCGGTGCGACGCGGGCGGCGATGAGGACCGCGTCCAGCCGGCCGCGTACCTGATCGGTGCGATCGTCCGGCTCGGTGAAGCGCGACGACTGCAGCCCGAGGGCGTCCTCGAAGGTGACGAAGTCGAGCAGGCCGCGTTCCGCCTCGGTGACGAGGTCGGCCCAGTAGCCGGCGGTGAGCAGGTCGCGAGGCCTGGCCTGTGGTGCGCGCCAGGCGGCCGGGTGCCAGCCCGCGCCGTCCAGGGCTACGGCAAGATGCTGAGGTGAGGAAGGAAATGCGGGCACAACGATGTCTTCCTGATCGGCCGTACACGATCGCCGGGTCTGCTCGGCAGGGCCCGGCGCGGGGAACGCGTCAGGCGCAACAGAGCGCGCCGGCCACCCGCAGCAGGTCGATGTGGGACCGGGAGTACAGGTGCACGCAGCCACGCGGGACCAGGGGTTCGACGACGAACCGGCCGGATTCAGCCTGCATCGACGTCACCTCCACCCATCGTGTCCGCGGTCCACCAGAAAGTGCCGACCCGGGGGGCATGCCTGTACCCCCGTCGCCCACAACGCAGCCGCCACGCCACCTATTCCGCCCCATGCTCAGGCGTCCGTACGAGGTGGAATCACCCCCGGCCGCAGTGCGAGGGCACGGGCGATCGCCACCCGCTGCTGCTGGCCGCCGGACAACTGCCGCGGATGCGCACCGGTCTTGTCGGCCAGCCCCACCCGGTCGAGGAGGGTACGGGCCAGCGCCTGCGCCTCGGGCTTGCGCAGCAGGCCCGTCGCCACGGGCGCCGCTGCCACGTTGTCCAGCACGGTCAGGTGCGGGAAGAGGTTGAAGTTCTGGAAGACGAAGCCGATCCGGCTGCGCTGGGCGAGGATCGCGCGCTCGCTCAGCTCCTTGAGCCGTTCGCCCTGTCTGCGGACGCCGATCAGTTCGCCGTTGAGGCTGGCGTAGCCGACCTCCGGCTTCTCCAGGTGGTTGATCACCCGCAGCAGGGTGAACTCGCCGGAGCCGGACGGCCCGAGGATCACCGTGACCTCTCCTGGCCGCACCGTCAGGTCCACGCCGTCCAGCACCCGGTGGTCGCCACCGTCTGGTACGTGATCCTCACCAGCGTGGTGTCCGTCGTCCAGTACCGGTCCATGAGACGGAGCCTCGGCCTTCTTGACTCCGTCACAGGGCGCAACCACACTGTTGAGGACGGTAACGATAGTCAGCGCCCATCTCGCGGGGTTCCTGCCCCAGTGGGTCATCGGCCCCGGCCCGCTGACAGGCAACCCTTCTCCGCGACGGGGTGCCCTGGGTGATGACCGGGTCCTGCCGGGGTGGCGGGACAAGCGTGGTCTCGTGTCTCACGAGCCCCGATGATGGGACCGGTGGAGATGCCGCGCACTGGCAGTGGGACGGGGAAGGCGAGCGCCCGTCGGCCGCTCCTGACCCGACGTCTCCACATCGACCTGTTGCGGGTCTGCAGCGCGACCGGCAGCCCGGCGGTCTGACCGGGACAGCTCCTGAGGGGCTCCCGTAGGCGCACATCACCGGGCCAGGCGTCGTCCGCACACCCAGACACCGGGCTCTCCAGGCGTCCTGCCACCGACGCCGCTTCGGCACACCCAGGCTGCTTCCCTGCCCGCATTGGAGAGCCATGCCCGAGACAGCTCTGCCCAGCCCGCTCACCTCACGCCCGGCCACCGTCCGCGATCTCCGACCCGCCGTGTCCGACCCCCAGGTCACCCTGGCCGCCCGCGCGTCGCACTTCGGCAGCCGTATCGGCGTCGACCTCGCCGGCGGGTTCTATCCGGCGCCCCTCCGCTACAACGTGTACCTAGCGCCGGGCTGTCCGCGGTCCCTGCGGGTGTCGATCACCCTGGACCTGCTCGCCCTCACGGACTCGGTCACCATCACCCCCGTCCCCCGGTCGGCCGGCACCCCCGACCCGCTCGTGGCACTGCGCAGCGCCTACGAGGCCACCCGGCACCACTACGACGGTCCACTCACCGTGCCCGCGCTGTCCGACCGCTGGAGCGGACGCATCGTCAGCGATCAGACCCCCGACATCCTCCGCGACCTCGTCGACCTCGCCGACCACCTCACCGAGCACGGCCGGGACGGCCTGCCCCGCCTGCGCCCGCCGGCCCTCGTCGCGGACATCGAGACCATCCGGCAACTCCTTGACGAGGACATCGCCGAAGCCGCCCAACGGGCCGGTGCGGCCCCGGCATCGCACCGCCGAGGGGAGGCGCTGGAAACCCTGCTCGCGGCACTGGACCTTCTCGACCGCCAACTGGCCACCGGGCCCTATGCGCTGGGCGACGAACTGACCGCCGCGGACGTGGACCTCTGGGTGACCCTCGTACACCTCGACCTCGTCGGCCGTCTCCACCTGGACGCCGACGCGGTACACGCCATCGCCCGGCACGACCGCCTGTGGGCCTACGTGCGACGCCTGCACGGCCACCCGGCCTTCCGCGACAACCTCCGCACGGACCGGATGGCCCGTCTGCACCGCCGCACCTGCCGTGGCCCGGAATCATCAGGCGCCGCGATCGAGCTCCCCGGAGTCCTGCGGATCAGCTGAGCGTTGTCGGCGCAACGGCGAGGTCAGTCCCGGTACCCGTAGTCCCGTTCGGACTGCCGGTAGCGCTCCACCAGGATCGCGTCCATCGGCGCGGTCTGCGGTCCGAAGAACTTGCCGAACTTCTCACGGTACTTCTCGAACCATTGCGCCCGCTCGGACAGGAAGAAGATGTCGTGCAGGGCGATGGAGCGAATCGCGAGGACGGGTACGGGTGCCTTGCTCACAGCGAACCGCGGATTCCTTGCTGCCCTCACATCGCAGTTCTCGTGGAACTGACCGACCATGAGGCCCTGCGCCACGTAGTCGTCCTTGACGCGTTCCTGCGCCTTGTCGAGAAGCTCGGTGTCCTCGCTGTGGAGATCGGGAAGGACGACCACCATGGCGCGCAGCATGGGATTCCGTCCCTGCCAGGAGGTCAGCAGGTACTCGTGCAGGCTGCTCCGTACGATCTCCTCCACCAGGTCGGGGGTCGGCGAGTGCCCGACCAGGCGGATACGGATCTCCATGGTTCTGTTCTTGCGAGAGGGGGCCACGAAAGGGCAGATGGGGCCCATTCGGCCGATCTCCGGATGGTTCGTCGCAATGTAGTCGGTCAGCCATAAGTCGACCGATTCGAGCGCGGACTCGATATCGACGACGGATCCCGTGGAGTTCATGGTGTTCCCGTCAGATCCGACACGCGATCGACCGCGATGCGCGCGAGACGACGGATCTCGGACTCGTCCGGGACTCGGGTGTTCACCAGCGAAAGGATGTCGTCCTTCATCACGATGACCCAGGACGTCTCGATACGGAAGTGCTCGACGGTGGACAGCCATCGCACCATGAAGCTGCCGTCTCCGACGGAGATCGGTTCCTGGCCGACTTTCGTGATGTCCAGCTGGACGCCGTCGTTCAGTTCCATCCGGTAGTGCGTGCAGTCGCGTACTGCGGCGGAGATCTCCTCGAACACCTGCCGGCAGGCCTGGTTGCCGAACCGCGTGACGTTGTGGAATATCACCGAGCCCACGACGTTCGTGAACAGTGCGGAGGCATGCTGTGTCGCCTCCGGATGCGTGCCGTGCGTCAGCATGTTCGTCAGGTCGACAATGGCGCGCCCCGACTCGTCACCGGAAACGAAGCTGGGGTCGTAGGCGGCGCTCGGTTCCTCGCCGAAGAACGACTCTTCGAGGTCCTCTTCTCTCAGGAGCAGTGTCTGGAAGGCGGTGTCGTCCATCGCGTTCTCCTATCGGCGTACGAGGCTGAGGGGGCGTATGTCGGTCCAGTGCTCCTCGACGTAGTCGAGGCAGGACTGGCGGTCGGTCTCGGCGAGGGCGACCGTCCAGCCCGCGGGCACTTCGGCGAAGGCGGGCCACAGCGAGTGCTGGCCCTCGTTGTTGACGAGTACGAGGTAGCTGCCGTCAGGGTTCTCGAAGGGGTTGGCCATCGTTTCTCCCTACAGAAAGTGGTCAGATTCGGGTGGCTGCGCATGCTTCATGCCCGCGCCGGCATTGCCGGGCGGTGGGGTTCGTCATCTCTCTTCGACGACCCTCATCACGTACTTGTGAATCCCGTTGATCGAGGTGAACAGCTCCATGTCCTCGAACTGCGGGTCTATGACGACACCGTGCTTCTCCTCCAGCACATGTTGGAGGACGAGCAGGGTGAGCGAGTCGATCACCAGTTCGGCATCGTCGGGAAACTCGTCCGGGGGCCCGAGCCCGGCATTCTCGGACAGGATCACTCTGATGTCACTCTTTGAGATCATGCTGTGTCCCATGGCTTGGAAGACGCCTCCGACGTGACGTGCTCGTGCATCAGTGCGCGGTTGCGGGTCAACTTGCCCATCGAGTTCCGGGGCAGCTGCCGCGTGACGAAGAACCGCCTGGGGATTTTGGCCGCGCTCAACCGTTCCCGGCACCAGACGGTGAGTTCGTCCGCGGTGACCGCCTCATGGGCTCCGACGAACGCTTCGATGGCCTCCGCATGGGTCACCACGGCATCGGTCACCCGGGGATGGCTCAGCAGGGCCGCCTCCACTTCTGTGAGGTCGACCTTCAACCCGCCGACGATGACGAGCGAGTCGGTCCGGCCGAGCATGGTCAGCACCCCGGTCGTCGGGTCCTGGTGAAATCGGTCGAAGGTCCGCAGCCAGCCGTCCGTGAAGCGGTCGGCATACTCCCCGTAGAGGTACGGCGAGCGGTCCATCCGGACGTGGAGCTCCTCGTCGACGACTTTCACCTCGGCCCCCGGCACCGGTGGCCCCAGCTGTGGGGGCAGGCACGTCCCGGAGAGGTCACCAGCGATCAGCCCGATCTCGGTCAGGCCGTAGACCTGGCTGATCGGCAGGCCGAAGCGCTCACCGAACTGCTCGTAGGTCTCGTGCGGAACCCGCTCACCGCCCGAGACGGCCAGCCGCAGCGAGGGCAGGTCCAGCGGATCCCTTGTGCGCACCAGGAGTTCGTAGTGGGCGGGTGTCCCGTACACGGCGGAGATCTCGGCGGCTGACATCAGCCGCACCACCTCGGTGGGGCGGAGCGTCGGGGGGACGACCAGCGTCGCCCCGGACACCAGCGCATGCAGCACCCCACTGACCAGACCCATGTTGTGCATGACGGAGTTCAGCAGCAGAACCCGGTCGCCCTTGCCAGGAACCCCGGGGAGTGCGGCGTGCCGGTCGAGCTCGGCCAGCACGGAGTCGGCCGGGCGGCCGATGACCTTCGGCCTGCCCGTCGAACCCGAGCTGAACTGCACCAGGCGGATGTCGTCGTCGGCCGGCCGCCCGTTCGACAGCCGCCGGACCGAGAATGCGGACTCCTGACGGAATCCGGCCACCGGCCCATCAGCCCCGGCCGCCGCAACCAGGTACTGCGGACGCACCAGCTCCACCAGCGGCTCGTATTCGGCCGGTCTCAGCCGAAAATCGACCAGAATGACTTGCGCCCCGCGGCTCCACAGAGCCAGCAGTACCTGCAGATACGTGAAACTCGGCTTCATGCGCAGTAGAACGGAGCTGCCGTGGGCAATACCGTGCTCCCGGAAATCTCCTGCAAGGCCACCGACCGCTGCCCGGAGTTCGCCACGGGTGACGGGAGCACGGGAAACCGCCCACAGCTCGTCGTCGGCCCCTCGACCCAACAGGTGTTCTCCCCACCATGCATCCGCCATAAACGCATCCTTACGAGAAAACCGGCCCGTGCAATATTCGCTCCGGCATTTGATGACGGTGAAGTTAGCACCGCCGAGAAACGCCGAGCAAGCACGCCACCAACGCACCCGGACCGCCTCGGAAGGAGCCGGCATTCGACGCGATGCGCCGCTGGAGGACCCTGCGCGTGAGGTGACCGGCGTGGCAGTCGAAGCCGTTCGCACTCCTCTCACCAGCGAGTCCTCGGCAGCGCACACCTGCGGGGATCGTCGTTGGACCGCCCGCGAGGCTGTGCGCCCACAGGATTCCGTCGGCTGCGGCGTACGCCGGTTGTCCCGCCGGCGGGACACATACGAGACCTCCCACATTGATCTCCTTGACCACCCAGTGACCTCGGGTTAGGTTTCTAGGGATTTTGGTTCAGGGCAGTTGCGCCGGTTCCGGCGTACGAGGCGACCCACCGTTCCGATGGTCAGACGGTCGCGCATTCTCCGATGTCCGGTCGCGCTTTCTCATTGTCTTCGCGGCTGTCAGGATTTCTTTTACTTTTCTCCCCCAGGCAATGTCCGCGCGGGGGATATTCCGGAGGTGGGGACTTGTCCATCAGTGCTGGCGCCACACTGCCGCTCACGGCCGCGCAACGCGAGATATGGATGGCCGAACAGCGGTTGGCGGGAGCCAACCGGGTTTTCCGGGTGGGCGACTATCTGGAAATCCACGGACGAGTGGATCCGGTGCTCTTCGAGCAAGCCCTCCTGCGGGTTGTCTCCGAGACGGAGGCACTGCACGTCCGTTTTGTGGAAGAGCGCGGCGACGGCCGACAGGTCCTCCACGGACTCGGTGACTGGTCGCCCACGATGATCGACCTCAGCGCCGAACCCGACCCCGAACGAGCCGCCCACGCCTGGCTGGAGGCCGCGGTGGCCCGGCCGATGGACCTCGCCGGCGACCGGCTCTTCGAGTACGCGCTGCTCCGTCTGGGCCCCGACCGCTTCTACTGGTACCAGGGCTACCACCACGCCGTGATGGACGCCTTCGGAGCACTCCTGATCACCCGCCGGGTCGCCGAGGTCTACACCGCC
Organism: Streptomyces sp. H39-C1; assembly: GCF_027158125.1. Classification (NCBI taxonomy): domain Bacteria; kingdom Bacillati; phylum Actinomycetota; class Actinomycetes; order Kitasatosporales; family Streptomycetaceae; genus Streptomyces; species Streptomyces sp. H39-C1. The sequence continues at coordinate 8,869 of NZ_JAPVLS010000082.1, read as the reverse complement.
CTTGTCCAGGACCACCCGGTGAAACCTAGCCCCTTCAGCCCGTTGCACGAGCTGCTGGCCGCCGATGAGAAGTACCGCGATTCCCAACAATTCTCCCTCGACCGGGAGTACTGGACCGAGCAATTCGCCGACCGCCCCGAACCGACCGGGTTCGTCGACCGGCCGTCGACCACCCCGGAGCACTACCTTCGGCGGACAGCCGGCCTGGGGGCCGTGGAGCTGAACGACTTACGCGCAGCGGCGCGGCACGCCCGGGCCCCTTGGTCACACCTGGTCATCGCGGCAACAGCCGTCTATCTCCATCGGATGACCGGCTCATCGTGCGTCGTGCTCGGCCTGCCGGTGACCGGGCGTCTGGACCAGCTCCAGCGCCGTACTCCCGGCATGGCCTCCAACGTCCTTCCGCTGCGGCTCTCGTTCCGACCGGATCTGTCGCTCGGTGACCTCCTCGGGCAGATCGCGGACCGAGTGGTCGAGCTGGGCAGGCACCAGCGGTACCGGGCCGAGGACCTGCAACGGGACCTGGACCTGCCGGGCAGTCTGGGAACGTGGTACGCACCGGTCGTCAACGTGATGTCGTTCGACTACGTGCTCGACTTCGCCGGTCTGCCGACCACCGCGCACAACCTTTCCTCGGGCCTGGTGGGCGACTTCACGGTCGCCGTGTGGGACCGGCGCGACGGGACCGGCCTCAAGGTCGATGTCAATGCCCACCCTGAGATCTGCTCGGACGGCGAGCTGGCCGCTCATCATCAGCGCCTGCTCACCGTGTTACGGGCCGTGACCACGGCCGATCCCACCCAACCCGTAGGCCGGATCGACCTGCTCACCGACGAGGACCGCACCGCCCTGCTGGGTATGGCCGCGGATGCTCCGCCAGTTGCAGAGACCACGCTGCCGGGGTTGTTCGAGGCGCAGGCCGAGTGTGCACCGGACGCGGTAGCCGTGACGTGCGACGACACCGCCCTGACCTACGCCGAACTCAACACCCGAGCCAATCGCTTGGCTCACCTCCTCATCACCCACGGCATCGGCCCCGAACACAACGTCGCCCTCGCCCTGCCCCGCTCCACCGACCTCGTCACCGCCATCCTCGCCGTCCTCAAAACCGGCGCCGCCTACCTCCCCCTCGACCCCCAATACCCCACCCCACGCCTCAACCACATGCTCACCGACGCCCAACCCACCCTCACCCTGACCACCACAACCCAGACCAACCTCCCCCACCACACCAACCACACCCTCCACCTCGACCACCCCACCCTCGCAACCGACCTCACCCACCAACCCACCCACAACCCCACCGACCACGACCGCACCACCCCCCTCACCCCCCACCACCCCGCCTACATCATCTACACCTCCGGCTCCACCGGCCGCCCCAAAGGCGTCGTCAACACTCACCGGAACGTGGTCAGGCTGTTCGACGCCACCCGCCAGTGGTTCGGCTTCGGCGCCGACGACGTCTGGACGCTGTTCCACTCGTACGCCTTCGACTTCTCCGTCTGGGAGCTCTGGGGGCCGCTGCTGCACGGCGGCCGACTGGTCGTGGTGCCCTTCGAGGTGAGCCGAACGCCGGGGGCGTTTCTGGACCTGCTCGCCGAGCAGGGTGTCACCGTTCTCAACCAGACACCGTCGGCCTTCTACCAGTTGGTGCAGGCCGATGCCGACACGTCCCGGCCGGCCCGGCAGCTCAGTTTGCGCGTTGTGGTGTTCGGCGGCGAGGCGCTGCAGCCCTCCCGCCTGGCCGACTGGTACCTGCGGCATCCCGACGATGCACCGGTGCTGGTCAACATGTATGGCATCACCGAGACCACGGTGCACGTGACCTATCAGCCGCTGACCCGTGATCGGGTGAGCAACGAGGCTGCGAGCGTGATCGGCGTCGGCATTCCCGACCTGCGCACCTATGTGCTGGACGGCGGTTTGCAGTTGGTGGCGCCCGGTGTGGTGGGTGAGCTGTACATCGCGGGCGCCGGCGTGGCCCGCGGCTACCTCGGCCGTTCCGCCCTGACAGCTGAGCGGTTCGTCGCCGACCCGTTCGGTCTGGAGCCCGGCGGACGGATGTATCGCACGGGCGACCTCGTGCGCTGGAACGGCGACGGTGAGCTGGAATTCATCGGCCGCGCCGACCACCAGGTCAAGATCCGCGGCTTCCGCATCGAACTCGGTGACGTCGAGGCGGCGTTGTCCGCTCATCCGTCGGTGGCTCAGACGACCGCGATCGTGTACGAGGAGCGGCCGGGTGACTCCCGTCTGGTGGCGTACGTGGTGGCACGGGATGCTCTTTTACCGCAGCAGGTACGGGATTTCGCGCAGGAGAACCTGCCGGAGCACATGGTCCCCTCGGCCGTGATCCTGCTCGATCGTCTGCCATTGACCACTAATGGCAAGCTCGACCGAGCCGCTCTGCCGGCGCCGGACTTCGCGTCGGTCGGGTCGGGCCGGGAGGCACGCACTCCGCAGGAGCAGATCGTCTGCGACCTGTTCGCGCAGGTACTGGGGCTGCCGCGGGCCGGGGTCGACGACAATTTCTTCGATCTGGGCGGGCACTCACTGCTCGCCACCCGCCTCATCGCGCAGATCCGATCGGTCTTCGGCGTCGAGGTCGGTCTACGAACGCTCTTCGAGGGCCCGACGCCGGCCGCGGTGGCGGCCCTGCTCGACACCGCTGCACCTGGACGACTGGCGCTCACCGTGCGGGAGCGACCTGAGGTCATGCCGCTGTCGTTCGCTCAGCGCAGGTTGTGGTTCCTCCACCAGATGGAGGGGCCCAGCGCCACCTACAACATTCCCCTCGTGCTGCGGTTCACCGGCCAGTTGGACCGGGATGCGCTGCGCGCCGCGCTCGGTGACCTCGTCGCACGGCACGAAAGCCTGCGCACGATCCTGCCCGAGGTCGACGGCACTCCGTATCAACGAGTGCTCGACATAGCGACCATGGAGCTGCCCATCACCGGAACCACTGAGTCCGAACTGGATGATGTGCTGCGCCGGGGAGCTCGGCATGCGTTCGACCTGACCGTGGAACCTCCGCTGCGAGCCGATCTCTTCGAGCTCTCCTCCCAGGAGCATATCCTGCTGCTGGTGGTCCACCACATCGCGGGCGACGGCTGGTCTCTCGGACCCCTCGCCTCCGACCTCACGCACGCCTACACCGCCCGCACCCAAGGAGAAGTCCCGAACTGGGTTCCACTGCCGGTGCAGTACGCGGACTACACCCTGTGGCAGAACGAACTCCTCGGCGACCAGAACGACCCCGACAGCCTCTTCGCCACCCAGATCGACTACTGGACGAACGCCCTGGCCGATCTTCCCGACCAGCTGAGCATCCCCACCGACCGGCCCCGTCCGGCCGTGATGACCTACCGCGGGGACTACGTCACCGTCGCCATCAACCCCGAACTCCACCAGCGTCTCGCCGACCTCGCCCGATCCACCGGGACCAGTCTGTTCATGGTCCTCCAAGCAGGCCTCGCCTCCCTGCTGACCCGCCTCGGCGCGGGCCACGACATCCCCCTCGGCAGCCCCATCGCCGGCCGCACCGACCAGAACCTCGACCACCTCATCGGATTCTTCGTCAACACCCTCGTCCTGCGCACCGACACCACCGGCGACCCCACCTTCACCCAACTCCTCAACCAGGTCCGCGAAACCTCACTCGCCGCCTACGCCCACCAAGACGTCCCCTTCGAATACCTCGTCGAAATCCTCAACCCCACCCGCACCCTCGCCCACCACCCCCTCTTCCAAATCATGCTCGCCCTCCAAAACGCACCCGTGAGTGCGTTGGAGCTTCCCGGAGTGCGTGCCGGTGTCGAGCTGGGTAGGACGGGGACGGCAAAGTTCGACTTGTTCTTCAGTCTTGCCGAGCAACGCGGTCCCAACGGCGAGCCTCAGGGCATCGACGGTGCCGTCGAGTACTCGAGCGATATCTACGACGCACCTACGGTCCATGATCTGTTCGACCGCTGGATCCAGCTCCTCGACGCTGCGACCATCCACCCCGATCAGCCGCTCAGCACCATCAACGTCCTCACCCCCACCGAACACCACCACCTCCACCACACCTGGCAGGACACCGCGCTGCCTCTGCCCGAGGCCTCCCTGGCTGACCTGTTCACCCGGCAAGTGACGAAAACCCCGGACGCCCCCGCCCTCATCACCGCCCACACCACGCTTTCGTACGCGGAGCTGAACACTCGCGCCAACCACCTCGCGCACCATCTCATCGCCCGCGGAGTCCGCCCCGGCGATGCCGTCGCCGTTCTCCTGCAACGCTCACCCGAGACCATCACGACGCTCCTGGCCCTGATGAAGACCGGCGCGGTCTACGTCCCGCTCGACGCCCGCTATCCGAGTGAGCGCATCCACCACATCCTCGAGCAGACCGACACCGCACTCGTCCTCACCGACACCACCTCACAAACCGCACTCCCTACCGCAACACCTCACCTCCTCATCACCGACACCGACGCGGCCCGGTTGGACGGCGACAGCCACCACGCACCCGATGTCACGGTCCAGCCGGACGCCGCCGCGTACGTGATGTACACCTCCGGCTCCACCGGCACCCCCAAAGGCGTCGTCGTCACCCACCGCAACGTCACCTCACTCGCCCTCGACCCCCGCTTCGATCCCCACGCGCACCAGCGGGTTCTGCACCACTCACCCTCCGCCTTCGACGCCTCCACCTACGAAATCTGGGTCCCACTCCTCAACGGCGGCGCCATCGTCATCGCCCCCGCCGGCGACCTCGACATCCCCCTACTGCAGAAAACCATCACCGAACACCACGTCACCGCAGCCTGGCTCACCAGCTCCCTGTTCAACGTCATGACCGAACACCACCCCGAAACCCTCACCGGGGTGCAGCAGATCTGGACCGGCGGCGAAGCCGTATCCGGTGCATCCGTCCAACGCCTCCAACAAGCCTGCCCCACCACCACCGTCACCGACGGCTACGGACCCACCGAAACCACCACCTTCGCCACCTGCTACCCCATCCCCAACCCCTACACGGGCAACGCCACCGTGCCCATCGGCCGCCCCATGGCCAACACCCGCATATACATCCTCGACAACCACCTCCAACCCGTCCCACCCGGCGTCACCGGCGAGCTCTACATCGCCGGCACCGGCCTCGCCCTCGGCTACCTCAACCAACCCGCACTCACCGCAGAACGCTTCACCGCAGACCCCCACAACCCACAACCCGGCACACGCATGTACCGCACCGGCGACCTCGCCCGCTGGAACGGCGACGGCAACCTCGAATACACCGGCCGCGCCGACCACCAAATCAAAATCCGCGGCTTCCGCATCGAACCCGGCGAAATCGAGAAAGTCCTCACCGACCACCCCGACATCACCCAAGCCGCCGTCATCACCCACGAAAACCAACAAGGCACGATCCGCCTCATCGCGTACGTCGCCGCCACCAACGCGCTGCCTGCGGAGAGCCTGCGTGAGTTCGCCCGCCGGCGGCTGCCGGACTACATGCTGCCGTCGGTGTTCGTCCAGCTGGACAGGTTGCCGCTGACTGCCAATGGCAAGCTCGACCACACCGCGCTGCCCGATCCTGACCCGGCTCCGCAGGCGGACGCCCCGGGACGCGAGCCGCGGACGGCGCGCGAACGGCTGCTCGGTGAGCTGTTCGCACGGGCCCTCGGTGTGAACCGGGTCGGCCTTGATGACGACTTCTTCGCACTCGGCGGGGACAGCATCATCTCGATCCGCCTGGTGAGCCTGGCGCGCACGGCAGGGGTCGGTTTCGCGGTCCGGGACATCTTCGAGCGGCGGACCGTGGCTGGGCTGGCGGACGTCGCCGAGGACTTGCCCCAGTCGGCTCCGGCAACCGATGGAGCGGGCATCGGTACGGTGGAGCCCACACCGATCATGCTCTGGTTCGACGAGCGCGGCGGCGCGATCGACCCGTTCTACCAGGCGATGCTGCTGCAGGTGCCGGCCGATCTGGGCGAGGACCGCCTCCGTGCAGGCGCTCGTGGACCACCATGACGCCCTGCGACTGACCCGGACCCCGAGCCGCGCAAGCCGCCGGCCGTGGTCGCTGGAAGTTCTTCCGGTCGGCGCCGTCCCGGCTGCCGACCTGGTGCACCGCGTCGACGTGGGCGCAGGCACGTTCGACGAGGCGCTGGTACGGGATCACCTGGACTCGGCGGCCGCCCGCCTGTCGACGGAGCGGGGGGTGCTGCTCCAAGCGGTCTGGTTCGATGCCGGGCCCAGTCGTGCCGGCCGTCTGCTGTTCCTGGTCAACCACCTGGTGGTGGACGGGGTGTCCTGGCGGCTGCTGCTTGCGGATCTGGTCGCCGGTTGGGAGGCGGTCGCGCGCGGCCGGGCCCCGGGGTTGGAGCCGGTGCACACCTCGTTGCAACGCTGGTCCCGGCTGCTGACGGCGGAGGCCCGCCATCCAGCTCGTGCCGCGGAAGTGCGGCTGTGGGCCGATCTGCTGACCGCTGCTGACCCACCGCTGACCGCTGACCGGCTGGATCCAGGACGGGACACCGTCGGCCGGGCCCGCGACCTCACGCTTTCCCTTCCACCCGACGTCACCACCTCACTCCTGACGACGGTGCCGGCCGCCTTCCACGCGGGGGTCAACGATGTACTGCTGACCGCGCTCGCCCTGGCGGTCGCCCAGTGGCGGCGCCGTCATGCCCGCGGGCGGCACACCGAGCTGTTGGTGGATGTCGAGGGCCACGGCCGCGAGGAGATCATCGAGGACACGGACCTGTCCCGCACCGTGGGCTGGTTCACCTCTCTGTATCCCGTCCGGATCGACCCGGGCGCGCTGGGCTGGGAAGAGGTCGCCGACGGCGGACCGGCCCTCGGGCAAGCCCTGAAAAGAGTCAAGGAGCAGTTGCGCTCCCTGCCCGACAAAGGCGTCGGCTTCGGTCTGCTGCGCCACCTCAATCCGTCGACCGGATCGGAGCTGCGTCGGCTCGCGGTGCCCCAGCTGGGCTTCAACTACCTCGGCCGGTTCGCTTCAGCCGGAACCCCCCTCGTTGCGGGCAACCCGGCGTGGGCCGTGGCATCGGAGGCGGGCTTGCTGAGCGGCGCTGATCCGGGCACCGCCCTGGCGCACGGACTGGAGGTCAACTCGATGGTCCGCGACACTCCGGACGGCCCCTGGTTGGAAGCCGTCTGGACGTGGGCCCCCGATCTCTGGCCCGAGCAGCACGTCCGCGACCTTGCCGAGGACTGGTTCCGCGCGATCCGCGGCCTGGTCCGGCACGGTGACCGGTCCGGCACCGGCGGCCACACGCCTTCGGACTTCCCCCTGACCACACTCAGCCAGCACGAGATCGAGCAACTCGAAGCCGCGTGGAGGATCCAGAAATGACGTCGTCGGGCCTGGAAGACATTCTGCCCCTGTCCCCGATGCAGGAGGGGCTGCTGTTCCACTCGCGCTATGAGCAGGACGGCGCGGACGTCTACGGGGTGCAGCACGTATTCGACATCGCGGGCGCCCTCGACAGTGAGAACCTGCGGGCGGCGGTCCGCGCCCTGGTCCAGCGGCACGCGAACCTGCGCGCCGGTTTCCGGCAGGTGGGGTCGGGTCAGACGGTGCAGACGATTTCCCGTCAGGTCGAGGTTCCCTGGGAGGAGTACGACCTCTCCTCGCTTCCCGGCGACGCAGCGGAGGCGGAGTTCGTCCGACTCGCCGCCAAGGAGCACGGCCGCCGGTTCGACCTGGCTGAGCCGCCGCTGCTGCGCTTCTCCCTGGTGCGGCTCGCCGGGGAGCACCACCGCCTCATCCTGACCACCCATCACATCCTGCTCGACGGTTGGTCCACTCCCATCCTCGTGCGCGAGCTGACCGCGCTGTACGACACTCACGGGGACACCGCTGCGCTCCCCCGGGTCACCCCCTACCGCCAGTTTCTGGGCTGGCTGGCCCAGCAGGACCAACCGGCGGCCGAGGCTGCCTGGCGCGAGGTCTGCTCCGACCTCGAACAGCCCACCCTGATCACACCGGTGGATCCCGGACGCGCCGCGCAGATGCCGGAACGAATCACTGTCGAACTGGACGAGGAGCGCACGGCCGCGCTCGCCGAGTGGGCGCGCGGCCAGGGCGTGACCCTGAACACCGTCCTGCAGGCCGGCTGGGGTCTGGTACTGAGCCGCCGTACGGGCCATGACGACGTGGTTTTCGGCGCCGTCGTGGCAGGTCGTGACCCGCAGCTGTCCGGTGTGGAGTCCATGGTGGGCCTGCTCATCGCCATGGTGCCCGTGAGGGTCAGGCTGGACCCGGCGCAGTCGCTGCTGGCCACAGTCGTCCGGCTGCAGGATGAGCAGTCGCGGCTGACCGCACACCACCATCTCGGGCTGGCCCGTATCCAGCAGCTCGCGGGATTGGGCGACCTCTTCGACACCTCCGTGGTGTTCGAGAACTATCCCTGGGATGACACCGCCGCCACGGTGGGTGCGGGACTACACATCGCCCCCGACCTTGGCCGGGGACGCGACGCGACGCACTACCCGCTCACTCTGATCGCGGCGCCGGGCCGCCGTCTCCACCTGCGTCTGGACTACCGCGACGACCTTTTCGACCGAGCTGCGGCCAACGGATTCCTCGATCGGCTGATCCAAGTGCTCGACCTGATGGTCGCCGACGCGGACCGGCCGGTCGGCCGGATCGACCTGCTCACCGACGAGGAGCGGCGGGAACTGCTGGTCACCCGCAATGACACCGCCACGGTGAATGACAGCGCAACACTACCGGGGTTGTTCGAGGCGCAGGCCGAGTGTGCACCGGACGCGGTAGCCGTGACGTGCGACGACACCGCCCTGACCTACGCCGAACTCAACACCCGAGCCAATCGCTTGGCTCACCTCCTCATCACCC
>NZ_JAPVLS010000081.1:0-45399 GCF_027158125.1 Streptomyces sp. H39-C1 | reverse complement strand
CCACTGCCAGCCCCCTCCGCCGCCCGAATCGACCAAGCATCAGAGTGCCGAGCAGCATGTCTCACCGCATCAGCAACTGTCCCTTTTCATCCGTACGAGGCTGGGGACGTTCACGTGTACCCCGACACCTACCTGCACGACCGAACCGCAGGCATGATCGGCAGCCTGTCCCACCTGGTCCGCGAGGCCGCCCTGGACGCCATCCTGGACGGCACCGAGAAGATCACCCGCACCGGCCTGGAAGCCGTCGACCTCGACGAGAGCGCCGAACAGCAGAACCTCCCGCGCGCCCGCCAACGCCGCTCCCGCGAAGCGAGAAGGACCGCGTGACCAGCCACCTGCGGACCCTGCCCGTCACGCTGCCGCCCGTCCACCGCGAGACGATCGGCTCCTACCTCAACCGCCTCGCCGACGCCAACCACCTTACTGTCGGCCACCTCTCGTTCCTGATCGGCCCCAACCGTCGCCACCGGCGCGACGACAACCGCGTCGGCAACTGGACCCCCGCCGCCCTGCCCCGACTGGCGACGCTGACCGGGAGAAGCATCCCGGCCCTGGTCCACGCGATGCCCGTGCTGGCCGCAGTTCGGGAACCCGGACAGCGCCGACCACCTCTGACCGTTGAGGAACTGGCCGAACCGCGATGCCGCCCGGCCTGCCGCCTCTGCATGGCCCATCGCAGCGTCCATGGACTCGTGGTCCGCACCACTGGCCCCCATGAAGGTGTCTGCCACCGGCACCGGCTCTGGCTCCTCGGGGGCAACCAACACGACCTGTCCGCGCTCCCCGAGATCACGTCCACCGACCTTCGGCACCGACGGCTGGTCGGCCGCAGCAGGGACTCCTTCATCGCCGTGGACTACCTCCACGCCCGCAAGATCACAGCCCAGTGGTTCCGGGAGGCCGACCCATCAACACTGCATCAGCGCTGGACCCGCCGCTTGGACACCCTGCCGGAGGACCCCTACGGAGATCCCCATCGTCCCGACGAAGACCGCATCGAGCTCGCCACCTACCCCGAGACCATTGCCCTGACCAGCCTGTTCGCCTCACCTCACTGGCGCGGACATCACGGTCTTCAGGCCGAGATTGCCCAGCGTCTGGCTGTCGCGGCCCAGGACCTGCCGCCCGGCATCAGTACGCGTTGGCGCCACCTACAGGCGGATAGGGCTTGATCTCGGCCGCCCACTCAGTCGCCGCCGTCGACACTGACTCGGCCGTCAGCCGGCACGTGACCACGAACGGCTCGCCCGACCGGGCCTGGCGTCGCCAGGGAGGCGAGAACTCCAAGTCCAGGCTGACGCGCAGTTCGAGCAGACCCGCATCGATCCAGGTGAAGGCGAAGGCCAAGTTGGGCTCGGTGAAGTCCAACCGGCCGCTGCCGTCGCGTCCAACACCGGAGGGTTGGGTCGCCGCCCGACCGAGCCACCGCCCCAACTCGACGGCGTCGTCCGCGGTCAACGCCTGCCAGCGGAACGACCATGTCCCCCGCGGACAGTGGGCAGACCCCTCGACGACCAGCCAGCTCTGCCGCTGGCGCGGGTCAACCGCATCGGGGAACTGGTAGCCCACAACACCCAGCTCGACACCGTGCCCGTCGCTACCGATCAACCTCATCAACCCAGGATTCCACGCAGCGAGGCCGCCAGGCACCGAGGCCGCGCCCCAAGAAACAGTCAGGTCCAGCGAGAACCGCCTCTTCGGCGTCTCAGCCAAGCTGACGAACCACAGCTCAGCGCCACGACATCAGCCGTGATCGGTGAGACTGCCAGCGTCGCCCGACAAGCGCTCCGCGTCTCGGCACGTCACCCAGGGAACGGAATCTCAGTCAGACCTGTCAACACCCAGCTCACAGAGCATTCTCATGACGTGGTGAATGAGACGGGACAGGTGCTGCTGCTCAGCGCCTCGTCTCGTACCTGGTCAGGACCACGCCGCCGGGAAACGTCCGCGTCTCCACCAGGTTCAGGTTCACCCAGCTGTCCAGCGCGGTGAAGAACGGCGTGCCGCCGCCCACCAGGACCGGATGGGCGGCGATCGCGTACTCGTCGATCAGCCCGGCGCGCATGGCCGCCCCGGCGAGCGTTGCGCCGCCGATGTTCATCGGGCCGCCGTCCTCGGCCTTGAGCCGGGTGATCTCGGCGATCGCGTCGCCGGTGACCAGGCGGGTGTTCCAGTCGACCTTGTCGATCGTCGAGGAGAACACCACCTTCGGTGTGTCCCGCCAGCGGCGCGCGAACTCGATCTCCGCCGGGGTGGCGTTGGGCTGCTGGTCGACGGTCGGCCAGTAGGAGCTCATCGTCTCCCACAGCTTGCGCCCATACAGCGACAGGCCACTCGCCTGCTCGTGGTCGAGCCACCACTGGAACAGCTCGTCGCTCGGAGGTCCGCTCCAGCCGATGTCGTCGCCGGGCGCGGCGATGTAGCCGTCCAGGGTCAGGTTCATGCCGTAGATCAGTTTCCGCATGGCCCGCCTTCCGTCCGTGGGTGTCCGGCGTATAGACCAGCGTGGCGCGGGAAACTCATCGGTGCGCGATCTGGGCTCGCCGGTAGTCCTCGTGCTCGGGGCTCAGCGTGGTGTACTCGGCCGACTCGGGCAAGCCGCCTGATCTCGACCTCGCCCTCGCGAGGAAATGCCACGGATTTGAGACTGTCATGGGTGACAAGGCCGTGAGACAGCCAAGAACGCCCAGGTCACGCAAGATCGACATGTCACGCGCGGTGAGACCCTACACCGAGGCCGAGGGCCTGCCCAAGGCCGACCGTACGCCGTACAAGGCGTGGTCGTATGACACCGCGAGCGCCAAGCTTTACATCCCGCGCCTGGCCCCCGGGCAGGACCGCTGGTTCGCCGCTGCCCTGTCGGAGCAGAGGGGCACGGCTCCTTCCCGCCTCGCGGTATTCGCCGAAAGCCCCTCGAACAAGCGCTGGGAGATGGTCTCCGTCGTCGACCTCGACTCTAAGACGCTGCCGAATGTCACCCTCGACCAGAACGGCTACGCCACCGCCGTCGCCGCCAACGACCTCCAGCAGCTCGCGGCCGGCCCCGACCTCCTGCGCGCCGCGGTCCTCGACAACTTCGCCACAGGAGGTGCGAACACCGGCACGAAGGTCTTCGCGCCGACCGAGGCGAGCAAGCGGCAGATCCACGTCCACGACACGACTGGCAACCAGTACGGAAAGCTGGGCACCAGCGTCTTCGCCGGCGCCACCAACCGCTACACCGACGCCTACGCGCTCAAGACCACCGATGGCGGCGCCCTGATCCTCTTCTCCCACACGCACACCCAGACCGACACCGTCGCACGCCTCGGTCTGCAGATCACCCCGAACAAGGACGACCGGGCCTGGCTCCACGACGTGCCGCGCAGCTCCATCCAGTACACGTTCGTCTGCAACGACGCCGCCACGGTCCCCGCGAAGGGCGCCCCCTCCCGGCTGATCGGCTACACGTGCGCCCGCACCGACGCCTCCGGCCCGCCGGCCGCTTCCCGGCAGCCGAACCTCGCATAGGCCCCCAGCCCCAAGAACGGACTGTCCTTGACCCATCCCGATTTCGAGCTGTACGACAACGCCGGACGCGACGCCGATCAGATCGCCGCCGCCCGCTACGGCATCGCCACCCGCGCCGACCTGCTCCGGTGGGCGCGGCGGGACGCCACACCCTTCCTCGCCGAGCACCAGCTGCCGGACGGCCCACTGCCCGGCCCAGACCCCGCCCCCTACATCGCCGCACTCGCCGCGGCCGAGACACCCGCCGAGGCGCACGCCGTCACCAGCCGCCTCCTGGACGCCGCCGAACCGGCGCTCCGTGCGGTGAGTGACTACCTCGTGGCTGCCGCCCACTGGCGCGGCCAGTACCACGCGGCGGCCAAGGGCTCGCCGCCCAAGCTGCTTCGGGAAGCGGCCAGCCGCAGCCTGTCCGTACTGGTCATCGCGGACCACGCCGACCTGGAATCGCTACGGGCCCAGTACGACCCTGCGCCAGCCCCGAAGGCCCCGGCCTCCGGTCCGGCCATGCCTGCGCCCGGCCAGGCTCCCCGGCGCGGGCCATCGCACTGACCGCCCCAAAGAACTGATATCCGCCCTGCGGCCTGGAGACCTCGCTGTCCACACGTTCCTTCATCGCCCGCCCCACCACCGCGCCTGGTTACAGCGGCATTTACGTCCACCTCGACGGTGTGCCCAGCCACCATCTTCCCCTGCTCCTGGCCGCCTACCAGCACAAGTTCGGGCGCGACCTGCAGGCCATGGTCCGTCACCTCATCGATGACGTCGCCGTCGGCTGGGACGAGCTGGGCACCGATCTCCTCGACGGCGCCCCACCCGCGCTCATCACCGCGCTGACCGGCGGCGAACAGTGGCCCAGCAGCACGCTGGACCACCTGATCACCCCCGACGGATCCCCACCGGTGCGCATGACGGTCACCGACGACACCGCCGACGCGCAGGACATGCAATGGGGCTACATCCTGCACCAGCACGGCATCGAAGTGATCAGCGCGCCCCACGAAGGCTCCGGCCAACTCGTGGACTGGACCACAGACCCGCGCACCAACTTCAGCGACCACCCCGCGCACTGGGTCCCCATCGCACCCGCCCCAATCATCCAGCCGGCCCACGCGGCACCACCCCGCAGCGCGCCCGCCGCGGCCACGGCGCAGGCCGGCGCCCCGCGGCACACCAACCGCCGCTAGCCACCCCCGTCCCCCGGAGTCCTTCCTGCCCTCGTACGCCGCTCCCCTGATCACCGTCGTCATCGCCACCCGCCTGCGCGAGGACCGCCTGGACTACCTGACCGCCATGCACGCAAGCCTCACCCGCCAGGCCGTCCCCTGGGAGGCGGTGATCGCTGTCGACGGTGCCGATCCTGAACGCCTGCCGGCGCCGCTCGCGGCAGACCCGCGGGTCCGCGTCCTCGCCCTACCCCGTCCCGTGGGGGCCGCTTGTGCGCGGAACCTGGGTCTCGGCCAAGTCCGAACCAAGTACGTGAACTGGGCCGATGATGACGACGAATTCGCCGACGACGCCATGATTGTGCGCCTGAAAGCTCTGGAGTCAGCCGGGGTGGGCTGGTGCGCAGGATGGAGCGAGGATCTTCACCCCGACAACTCGACCACCCTGTGGCGGTGCCCCACGCCGCCCGGCCGCCACGAAGCCGGCGACGTATGGACGTACTGGAAGTCCCCCGCGGACACCATCCCGATCGGGCCGACCACGATCCTCGCGCGCACCGACCTCGTACGCGCCGCCCCGATGGGCGGCCTCGTGCAAGGCGAAGACTATTGCGCTGCCGTCGGCGTCTGCACGCTTGCTCCCGGGATCCTGCTGCCCGTTCCTGTTTACAGATATCGGCAGCATTCGAGACAAATGACTGCACAGTTCGGGTACGACCAGTTGGAGGCTGCGGCCAGAGAGCATGCATGGCACTACGGCCGCAGCCTGCGCGCCGTCCTTCGCAATCGCGAGGTTGTAGGGACCGCAGGTCCGTGAGCTTTTCCGCGTGATCATGAGCACCGATCGAGCATTTCCACGGTTCGGTGAGCAATGGATCTCGTGACCTGCGGTTTCTGTGGGGCGTCCGGCCTCGAAGTCCACGCCAATCGGGGCGCATTGCTCATGATCCCGCGACGGAGCAGGTGGCGAGGAGTTCCCACCGTGACCGATGCCGCAGGTCAGGGGCTCGCGAGTGCTCGCGAATCTGCGGAACCTACACGAGGCCCTGAGCTGCGGCTGACGCGGGGGTCACCTGTCCCACTGCAGGAGCGCGGCCATCGTCGTCATCGCGTCGGGCGAACAGGCCCCTCCCGAAACCACCACTAGCCTGAGGAGCCGCCCCTTTGGACCCTGCCGCCCACTTCGTCTTCGGCACCCATGACGAGCACGGTTTCGTCGCCTCCTTCACACCTTCCGTGACCCCGCACCTCGCCGAATGGTTCCTGGTCCGCGAGCAGTTCGAGCCCGTCCCCCACCAGCCCAGGCTGTTTCGGCTTAGCGAACCCGAGCGTGACGGCCCGCGCCGCACACGCCAGGCCGTACAGGATCTTCGCCGTCTCGGATATGCCGTGCATGCCGACCTCTCCCTCGACCCCGCAACCTCGGTCAGCTCCCCGCGGCCCGCCTTGCCGGACGGGCTGCTGGAGCGTCGCAGCCGCCTCGCGCAGGCCGCCGCCAGCCGATCGCCACAGCGCAGTCCGGCACCCACCACTGCGCCGCCGTCGGCCCGGCCGATCCCGCCGAAGCCCACCTACGCACCGACCATCCACTGGGCGGTCCCGGGCACCGGACGCCCCCGATGAACCCTGGCAGCGATCCAACCGCATCACCTGCGAACGGACCGCCGAGCCGAGACCGACCGCCACTGACCCCCGCCCACCAGGAGGACCCCATCTCCGACACCCCCATTCCTGCGGTGGACGTCCTCACCGCCCGAGCGCGCGACTTCCGGTTGATGATGGCGGTCATCGACAGTGGGACCCAGACCGCGCTCGACATCACCCGGGACCGCTACGGGCGCACCGTGAACCCGGACGCCGCGGCAGCCGCCCTCGCCCACCGCAACCGGTCAGCGGTCGAGGCATACGCCACCCACCTCGCCCCGCACGCCGACGCCCTGATCGGCGCCGCACACCGTGCTCTCGACGAACTGCCGCCCTCCGGGCCCCTCAGCGCATGGCGTGAGGTGCTCGACTCGCTCGCCACCTCCCACACCGAGATCGTCCGCGTTCTCGACCATCCCGCCGTGCCTGACTCGGCCGCGCAGCGTGTCCAGTACGCCCTGGTGTGGCCTCACCTCGCCGCCTGGGCGGACTACGGATCCATCGCCGCCGACCTGGCCGATCAGCACCACGAGCCCGAACCTGGGCTGACCTATCAGGAGCGGCAGAGCTGGACCGCACGAGCGCACGCCGCGCTACGGCAAGGCGGGGAACTGGACTTGATCGAGTCGTGGCATGTGGCCGACGGCCGCCGCATCACGCTCGCGTACCTCGTCGAGGACGACGAGTCCACGGTGGTCGCGCTCGCCGGAGACCCGGACGCCTCGGACTGGGAGATCATCGGGCACTACATCCATGAGTACGCGGCCGGGCAGGCGCTGCCCCGAGCAGTGCCGCCCGGAGTCCTACGGCCCGACGCCGCGTCCCGGTTCAACCGCCCAGAGCCAGTCCCCGAGCGGCCCCTGCAGGAACTGCTCCGGGAGGTGGTCGAAGCCCGTACCGCCGGCGACGTCTCCGAGGTCCTGCTCAGCGCCACGCAAGAGGGCCCCGGCGCCGGTGCGATGGTCCGCCTGGGACACATCCTCTACGCCGCCGAGGAGTTCTCCGACGCCCTCGGCACAGTGCGGAGCCAGCAGATCGGCGCCCGGATCCACGCACTCGCACGGCAGCTCGACTCCCTGATGCACGAGGTCCACGACACGGCAGAGGCCCTCGGCGCCACCGTCGCCGTCCTACCGCCGCACCGCGTCCCGAAACCTCCGCGGATACGCCCGCGCCCCGCCCTGGAAACGACTCCTCCAGTCGCGCCGCCACCCCACACCCTCACAACCGCGCGCCGGCCATAACCGCCCCAGCTCCCAGAAAGCCCCCGTTGTCCCCGACCGCACCCTCAACCCCGGCACCGCGCATCACCTACCACGCGGTGCTGGGCAGCCCGCACGTCGCCCGACTCCTCGGCGGCACCCTCACCGGCCGCCTCCCCAACGCCATGGCTCCCGTCGCCATCGTGCTGTGGGCGACCGCCTCCGGAGGCAGCATCGCCCTCGGTGGACTGCTCAGCGCCCTGTACGGGCTGGCGTCGTCACTGGCCCAGCCGGTCAAGGGGCGCCTGATGGACCGCCACGGACAGACCGCCGTGCACCTGCCGGCGGCCCTGCTCAACGCCATGCTCCTGGTTGCTCTCGCGGCGACCGGGCACCACGGCGGGCCGGCGCTGAGCACCGCGATCGTCGTCGCCGCGGGCCTGACCACACCGTCCCTGGAAGCCGGGCTCCGGGCCCTGTGGCCGACCGTGCTGCCCAACCCCCGGATGCGACACGCCGCACTCGCCCTCGACACCGGCAGCCAGGGCCTGCTGTACATCGTCGGCCCGCTGCTCGTCGCCGCACTCACCGCCGCGTACGCGCCATCCTGCGCGCTGGTCGTCACCGCCGCCCTCGGCCTGATCGGCACCGCCGTCGTCGCCCTGGCACCGCCCTCCCGGCGCCGACGCCCCGTACAGGCCGCCACCGACGGCGGGCCGGGCCGCCGATTGATCAGCCTGCGCCTGGTGCTGCTGTTCATCTCCCTTGCCGGGGTCGGGTTCGCGATCGGAGCGATGAACGTCTGGTCCGTCGCCCTGGCCGAGCAGCACGGACAGAGCATGCTGTCCGGGATCATCCCCGCCGCCTTCTCCACCGGCAGCCTCCTGGGCGGTCTCGTCTACGGACGCCGTACGTGGAAGGGCACCACCACCAGCCGGCTGATCACCGGTGGGGCGGCGTTCCTGGCCGGGTGGCTCCCCCTATTGGCCGTCTTGGGCCCGGGCGCGGCCACCGCCGCGGTCATCGTGCCCGGGGCGTTCCTCACCGTCATAGTCGCCTGCGCGTTCTTGACCACGGACACCCTCGCACCTGCCGGCCGCACCAGCGAGGCGTACGCGTGGCTCATCCTGTCGATCGGCGCCGGGCAGTCCACCGGCACTGCGCTGGCCGGACGCCTCGCCGAGCACCACCTCGCCAGCGCCGCACTCCCCGCCGCCGGCGCCGCCTTCGCACTCACCATCCTGCTCGCCGCGCGCCCGCACCTGCGCCCGGCCGGGCCCCTTCCCGGCACTGCCGGCACCACCGCGCGGCCCCAGGCCGAAGCAACATCCCCTGAACAGCAGCTCAACACCGCTTCCGTCCCACTTACTTGAGGAGAGCCATCTATGGCAGTGCGCACCCATTGGACCGTCCAGCACCCTTGTTCCCACGAAGTCGACCACGATCTGTCCGACCGTCCCGCCGACAAGCGGGCTGGATTCGCGCGCTGGCTCGCGACGAAGGACTGCTCTGACTGCTGGAAAGCAGCGCGCGATACCGATGGCGCATCCAAGGAAGAGTGGCTCGCCGTCAAGCGTGCCCAGGAGCAGCAGGCTGCCGTCGAGTGGGCGCAGAAGTTCGACATGCCGCCGCTGGAAGGGCCGGAGAGGGCCCTGGACTGGGGTGCGCGCTCTCGCCACCAGTTGATGACCGCCGCGCATACCGCGCTGGTTGTCGAGGGGACCTGGGACGAGGCGGACTGGGCGGACCTGGAGGAGAAGGCGCGGGCCATCTCGCGGGCCGGCTGGTGGATTGATCAGAGGGCCGCAGAGGGCTCTGACCTGCTCGAACTCCTCGATGCCGCGAGCGAGGACGACCGGGGGACTGAGAACCCGTTTCGCTGACGGAGGGGGAACATAGCCGGGGATCGCCGGTTAGCCAAACCGGCGATCTTCCGGACCATTGTTCCTCCCACCGCATCACGTCTCACGTGGAAGGAACCGGATGACCCTGCCCCCGCCCACCCCGGCGTTCGCTGCGACGCCCGACCCGTTCACCCCCGACCGGGACATCACCCACGGCCATTTCCAAGCCGGCGACCAGGTCGTCGTCCTGAGGGGGGTCGCCGGCGGGGAGCTGTGGGGGGATGCGCTGCGCGTGGTCGCCTCCTCCTGGCACGGCCCGACCGACGAGGACGGATGGCGGGTGCGCGACGCGACCGGCGGAGCCCAGTCGTACATCACCGCCCACCCCCGCTATCTCGTCCACCTCACGCGCCGCTGCCCGGACTGCCTGATCCACTTGCGGGCCATGGAGGACTACCTCCTGCCGAAACACACCGACGACAACACCCTGGTCGACTGCGGCTGGTACACCATCACCGCCCTCTACCAGCTGGTGCATGTCGCCGACGTTCGGGGCGGCAGGTGATCTTCCGTGTCCACGAGCGCACCCATACTGCGCACGACCCGCTCACCGCGGCACTGGGCCGCCCGGTCTCACCGGATGACGGGCTGACCGAGTACACGGTGGTCGCCCACTGGCCGGGCCTCGACTCCTACACCCTGGACGACGAACAGAAGATCTGGACGTCCGCCCAATGGGCCGAACACCTCGAAGACCCGCTTCTGGAGCACCCGTTCGCCGCGAGCCCCACGGACGACCGGCGCGCGATCCTCCACCTGCACGCACGACTCCACCACGATGACCGTGACCTCTCGCCGCCGGAGTGGGCGGAGGTCGCCCACCGCCTCGCCCGCGTCGCCGGCATCGAGGTCCCCGGCGACCAGAACGGCTGTCGGTGGATCGCCGTCCAGGCCCAACTCGGACACCTCGACCTGATCGCCAACCTGATCCGCCTCGATGGCGAATGGGCCACCCAGCCCGCAGGCGTCCTGCAACGCCTTTCGAGCGAGGCCCGCCGCATCGAAGGGGACCTGCGCCTGACCCCGGCACCCGCCGCTCCCACGCCACAGCCCCTTGCCCCGCCCGTTCCCACTGCCACGGGCCACCTCGCGAGCATCCTGTCTCAGCTCGCCGACGAGCACACGGGACCGCTGGCCACGGTGCGCTCACTCGTCGAGCACGCCGCCCACCGGATCGCCCGCCAGCCGGGAGCTGCCAGCGGTAACACATCGCACCGCCTGGAGCTGATCGCCCGCTGGCTCTACGTCATCCAGCAGGACCTGGACACCACGGCAGCCCGCCTGTCGGTCGTCCGCCCCAGCGTGGCCGCCGCACCACCCGCCGTCCGGTCCGCCACCCACCGATCACCGTAGGAGAAACGTTCCTCCACCCCGCGCCGACTGTTTTCTCGACATCCGCCGCGATCCGCACTCCGAGGAGGTCCTCGCCCGTGGCGGCGATCCGCAGGCGCACAGCATCCTGCAGCGGGCCGGGTTCGTCCCCGTCGTCCGCGTCCACGAGACCTACCACCGCGCCCCGACGGGCCTCAATGAGGACAGCGAATCCCGCCTGGCCATCGAGGCCGTGGCCCGGCTGCGGGCCGCCGGGTACCACGTCGACTGCGACGCGGGCTTCGATACCGAATCCCGCCCACCCAGCTTCCCGCCGCTGGGTGGCTCCGTCGCCCACCTCGCCGAACGCATCCGCGCCGCCACCACCACCGACGAAGCGGCCGACGCTCTCACCGAGCTGACCGCCGCCCACGACGGCATCCTCGCCGCCCTGGCCGAAGTCCTTACCGCCACCGCCGAGTTCCACGAAGGACTCGGCGCAGCCGCCGACCCGCACATCGCCCGGCGGCTGCGCCACCTCGCCGACGAGCACCTGCACATCATCCGCACCGACCTGGCCGACACCCGCAACGCCCTCGCCGACCGGCACGGCCCGCACCCCGGCCGCAGCACCTGCGCCCAGGAGGTTCCCGCCACCGAACGTGAACGCTCCGCCGTGTGCGCCTGCCCGCCCCCGCCGCGCGCTCTTCCGGCCCCGCCGCCTCCCGTGGCCGCCGGCCAGCGCCGATGACACCTACCTCGCCCAAGGACACCATGTACGACCACGAAAACTCCGAGCGCCTCGCCTCCTACGCCGACATCGTCGCCGGTGAACTCCCGGGGACCTGGACCAGCACCTACCACTCGCCCGAAGACAAGGACGACCTCGCCGAACTGACCGACCGCGCCTGGGACCTGGACCTCATCGCCGCCTCCCTGGCCGAGCACCCCCTCCAGCACGCAGCCACCCTGAGCCGTTCCGATGGCGCCCAGCTCGTCGTCCTGGACCGGCACGACGACCACGGCGGATTCCTCATCGCCGCCGTCGCCCCCCGCGCCCTCCCCGATGAGGCTTATCGCGCCGTCCGCGAGCCCAACGGCATCGCGCTGACCGACGATCCCTTCCTGGGCGCCGAAACTGTCGCGGGCGACCTGCTCGCCCGCTACGACACCGCGCTCGCCCAAGTCCGCCACAACCTCCTGGGTGGCGTGCAGCCGTCGCAGCCGGAGCGGGTCGTCCTGACCTGGCAGCATGACGGCAGCCTCGCCGCCGCACCCGTCGGCGAGCAGGCGGCCGAAGTCCTGGCGGCCAACGGGTTCGTGCAGGACCAGAGCGGCATCTACCGTCTCAGCGGCGACGACACGCAGGCGCAGGCCCGCGCCGTGCGCGAGACCGGTCACCAGCTCGACGCGCACGGCATCGGCACCGCCGTCCAGCACCCCTCGGGGCGGATCGCCCCCACCGCCACACCCGCGGTGCCGCCGGCGTCGGCTGCGACCGGTACCCCGGCCAGCAGGACTCGATAGGGCCACTGGAGGACCCGTCGATGGCGAATCTGGCCGATGAGTACGGCACCGACGTCGAGATCTACATCAAGGCCCTGACGACCACCATCCACGCCGACACCGCCACAGGCGCCCCCGGGCGACTGCTCGACTTGCTCGACCAGCTCGGTCTGGAGCGGCGGGAGGTCCGCACCGCGGGCCCCGTCTATATCTGGCACGAGGTCCCCGAGCACCTCAGCGCCGACGCGCAAATGCGCCTGGCCAGCAGCGCCATCCCCGCTCTTTTGGTGGACGGCTATCAGGTCAACTGCGCCCCGGAGGTCTTCGACGAGGCCGCTTACCACCAGGCCGTACAGGAGATCCGCTCCGGCAAGCCCCGCCATCGCGCTCAGAACTCGCCACCGGCCGCCTCTCCCTCACGCACCCCTCCGGCCCGCCGTACCCCGTAAGCCCGACCGGCGGCCCCGGCACCCAGTCGGGGCCGCCCCGCCCCGTCCGACCCATGGAGAGTTCCGTAGGACCCCGCACACCCCCATCGATGTCCCCTCACCGCAAGCCCCGCCTTGCGAGCGCTGCGTTCCGCCACTACTTGCTCGCCTGCGTCCCCACCGGACGCGAACGCTCTTCCCTCTGGCCCGCGCACGACCAGAGGCCGTGCTCGCCGAAACGCAACGGACTGGGCGCCTCGATCACGACTGACCATCCCTGACCTGGAGGAACATGCCCGGCACCCCTTACCCGGTGATGATGGCCGATGACATCACCCGCCAGCTCACCCAGCTTGCCGACCACGTCGCCCACCTGCCCCCGCGCGAGGCCACGCAGGTCATCGCCCGCGTCCTGGATCCGGACAACGGCCTCCTGGGCGGCGTCACCTACCTCTTGGCCACCAGCAGCATGTTCGCCCAGCACGAAGCCGAACGCGGTGCGCTGCCGGCTGAGGTGTGGCTCGCTTTGGGCCGGGGCTCGAACGAACTCAACGACATCGCCCTGGACCTGGACGAACACGCGCAGACTCTCCAGCGCGTCGGCATGCAGCCCCCGTCCGCCACCGCGCAGCCGCCGTCCCCTGCTCCCCTCGTCGCCCGGCGGCGCCGGTGATGAGAAAGCAGACGCAAGGCTGGGGGGCGGTCGAGCAGCCCGAGCAGCACTACCTCGTCGAACCGCGCGGCCTCGCGGGCGGTGGCGATCTGCGGCACGTTTCGGAATTCCTGCGCGCTTCGGGATGGCGGGACAAGTCCAAGACGGGTGGGCCTTTGGTCATGGAGAGCCCGGATCGCACCATGCGCGTCGGCTACGACCCCTTCGTCCTGCCCGGCGGATGGACCATCCACGGCAAGGCGAACGGCCATCAGCACGAGTGGTGGGCGGTCCTTGGCCGGCAGACGCCGGTGGAGGTCGTCGCCGGTCTGACCGACGCCCTCACCCAGCCCCGCTCCGCGCACGCCCCCAACGTGTGGGCGCCGCTGCAGGAGCAGCGCTGGCGCCATGATCCGCACGCCGGACATCCCACCGTGACCAGCCCCGACGGCAGTGCGTGGATGCAGTACCACCAGGCCGCCGGCGGCAACGCAATGTGGTCGTCGGGTGCGAAGGACCAGCAGGGCAACGGCTGGAGCGCCCAGTTCACCGCCAGCACCCCCATGCACCTGGTCCAAGCCTTCTCCACCGCCCTTTCCAGCCCCGAGCCCGTGATGCGCCCGCTGGGCCGCGTCCCGCACAGCGCACAGATCCGCACCACATCGGTTTCCGTATTGCCCTCCCAGCTCCGGGCCTGGCAGCAGGCCCGGATCACTGCCGCCCGGGCCACCGCCTGGGCCCGCAGCACCACCCGCGCTAGCCGCCCCCGCACCGCAGCCGCCCCCATGCCGCCGGCACCCGTACCCGCCGCTGAACCCGAGGAGTCCGATGCCCGCACCCACCCTGGAATCCGTCCGTGCCGCGACGGAGACGCTGTCCCGTCTGACCGCATACCTGCGCGACAAGCCCGACCCCCAGGAGGCGTTCGCCCTCGTCGAGCCGCTGCTCGATGAGTGCACCGGCATTCCCGTGCAGTTCGGCGACATCCTGCGCGCCTTCGCCCGTTCCCTGCTGGAACACCCGGGCACCCCGCGCAGCAGGGAGGTCGGCGTCCTGGTCGATGAGTTGCGTGCCGCCGCGTGGGAGCAGTCCGACCAGCACACCCTCCACTACTCCTTGGACCACGTGCGCGCCCTGATCGACAACGCCCCGGAGACCAGGCCGGGGGCGGAGAGTGCCGCTCAGTGAACGGCAGCTCGCGGCCTTCGCCGAGATTCACGCCTGGCGGATGCCCTTCGATACCAGCCCGCGTCATCTCGCCGGCCCCGGCGACGCCCGCCACGTCACCCACGGCCTGGCCGCCGCCGGCTGGAAACCCATCTCCGACCCGCTGAGCGCCGAGATCGTCCTGCGCAGCCCCGATCACCGGCACAGCCTGCAGTTCGACCCGCAGTCCTCCACCTCCGCGTGGTGGCGGCTGCAGACCGAGCCCGCCACCACCCAACATGGGTGGTACGCCGAGTTCGGCGAACTCGTTCCCGCCGAGGTTCTCGCCGGCCTCACCGACACACTCCTCGCTCCCACTTCGGGCGAGTCGGCCACCCTTCTGCCGGTGCTGGAAGCTGCCGGATGGATCATCGACGGCCGCGGGGTTGCCTACTCCAATTCGTCGGGGTGCAGGGTGGAGCGCCGGGCGGAGAACGGCACCGGCACCGTGCCGTGGCGGGAACCAGAGCGTGTGTCCTGGCAGATCGAGGTCCGCGGCGACGACGAACTCACGGCTCGCGGGTCCCGTCTGTGGCACGCCTGGTTCGACGGCCACGCACCCGAACACCTCGTGACCGCGTTCGTCACCGCGCTCATCGATCCCGCCCCGCTGCAGCGCGCCATGTTCGACCGCACCGCCCACTACAGCGCCGTGCAACAGCCCAGCCCGCTGACTCCGCAGCAGGTGGTCGACGCGCACACCACCCGTATCAACGCCATCCGCGCGCGAGCCCGCGCCGCCCGCCGCCAGAAGCAGCCGACACCCGCGACGGCCCCGGCGACGCCGGCCATCGCTCGTCCGGCCGCTCGGCGCTGAACCCGACAGGACCCTCCCCATCTCTCCCGATACCACAGCTGCCCGCGATCTCCTCCAGCATCTCGACGATTACCTGAGCGACAGCAAGAACATCTGCGACGCCTGGGACGACTACTCCGACGAGCACACCGACCCCGCGGGCTGGCCCCATGACGACCACGCCTACGGGACCCGTCAGCGCCAGCGCGACGCCGACACCGTCGAGGCGTTCGAGACCGTCCGCGTCGGCGCCCGGAACCTGCTGGCCACAGCTGAGATGCAACTTGCCCGCCTTCCCGTGAACACGGTGCAGAACCGTTGGGCGTACCAGCTGGGCCACCTGCGCTCGGCCATCGACCAGCTCGACGCGCTGCACGAGCAGTGGGTGCACGCCCGTGACAGCCTCCCCGCCGACGCCCCGCCCGGCACCCCGACGTTCGATGATGCCCTCGCCGAGTACCACGCCGAATCGTGGGGCTACCTCGACGACTGGGCCACCCACGGTCACACCCTCCGCGAGATCAACTCCGCGGCCCGGCATGCACCCTCGTCCCTGGCCCCACCACCGGCCAAAGCGCCCGTGCCCGGCCGGAACAGCCCGGTCCGAAGGTGACCTCTTCCCCGTCGCCGCAGGCCGTCGCGGTGCAATTCATCGCGCCGCGCCACCTGGCCGGCGGTTGTGACGCCGCTTGGACCGTCCCCCTCCACCGCGCCTGCGACTGGAGCTACGGCTAGCCCGAATCCCTCACGCCGGCCGCCAGCCCGCAACGGCCGTAGCCGCCGGCCCCTCCGTTCCCGCCCGGAAGTACGTACCTCCTTGCCTCCCTCCTCGAACGCCTCCACCGACGGGTACGACATCGCCTTCCGACTCCTCCTGGGAGTCCTCGCCGTCGTCGTTCCCCTTTCGAACCTCGCTTGGCTATCCGGCAACATCACCGCCCACCTCACCGGCACCCCCTGGGCGCCGTACCATCCAACCACCGCCCTCCTCCACCCCGAACAGCTCTGGCCGCATGCCGGAGAAACGTCACTGCTCATCGGTGCCCGCATCGTTCCCGCGCTTCTGCTCCTGGCCTTCGGAACAGTCGCCGGCGTCCTGTGGGCGCGATACAGGAACCGCAACGGCGGCCGGAAGAAGATCACCGGTATGGCCAAGGCCCGGGACATCGAGCCGCTCATGGCCAAAGCAATCACCGAAAAGGCCCGCTCGCTGCGGCCGAGCCTGAAGGACGCCAAGCGCATCGACGCCAAGGACACCGGGATCCTGCTCGGCAACCTCCAAGGCACCCGGCACGAGGTGCGGATGGGCTTCGAGGACGTCGCCGTCGCGATCATGGCCCCCCGGTCCGGCAAGACCACCTCGCTGGCCATCCCGTCCATCCTTAACGCACCCGGCCCGGTCCTCCTGACCTCCAACAAGGCGGCCGGCGACGCCTTCACGGCTGCCTACAACGCCCGGGCGCAGGCGGGAGCGGTGTGGACCATGGACCCGCAGCAGATCGCCCACGCTGCCCGCGACATGTGGTGGAACCCCCTCGCCAGCGCGAAAACCCTCGACGGCGCCGGCCGGCTGGCCGGCCACTTCCTCGCCGCCAGTGTCGACGCCAGCGCCCAGAACGACTTCTGGTCCAACGCGGGGAAAAACATCCTCGGCCAACTGCTCCTCGCGGCAGCCCTCGACGAGCGGCCGATCACCGACATCATGCAGTGGCTCGCTTTCCCCGCCGACCGCACCCCGCTCGACATCCTGCGCGACCACGATTTCACCGCCGTCGCAGCCCAGCTCAAGGGCACCGTCGAAGGCCCACCGGAGACCCGCGACGGGATCTACGAAACCGCCCGCCAGTACGCCGCCGCCCTGCTCAACACTGAGATCGCAGCGTGGGTGACGCCGCAGAAGGACGTCGCCGAGTTCCGGCCCGCCGACTTCGTCACCTCAACCGACACCCTGTTCCTGCTCAGCAAGGACGGCGGCGGCGGCGCCTCGGCCCTGATCGCGGCGTGCGCAGACTCGGTGATGCGGGCCGCCACCACCCAGGCCGAACGCGCCGGAGGACGACTCGACCCGCCGATGCTAGCAATCCTCGACGAGGCCGCCAACGTCTGCAAAATCTCGGACCTGCCGGACCTGTACTCCCACCTCGGCAGCCGCGGGATCATCCCCATCACGATCCTCCAGAGCTACCGCCAGGGCCAGAAGGTCTGGGGCGACGCCGGTATGGACGCCATGTGGTCCGCCTCCACCGTGAAAGTGATCGGGGCCGGCATCGACGACCCGGACTTCGCCGACAAACTGTCCCGGCTGATCGGCGACCACGACGTGGAGACCACCTCCACCTCGCACTCCGAATCCGGCAAGTCGACCTCGGTGTCGATGCGGCAGGAACGGATCCTGCCCGCCGACGCGATCCGCGCCCTGCCCAAGGGCAGCGCCCTGTGCTTCGCCACCGGCATGCGCGTGGCCATGCTCGACCTGCGCCCCTGGTACCTCGAACCCGGCGCCGCCGACCTGTCCGCCGCCTCCGCCCGCGCCTCGAAGGCCATCACCGACCGCGCCGTCGACAAGCGCGCCGCCCAGCAGGACAACTTCGGACCTGCCGCGTAGCTCTCTGCCCGCCCCGCTCGTCAACTGGGCTCCTTCGCCCATTCCCTTCTCCTGAATTCGGATTGCAGTTCATCGACCGCCTGGCCTCCACCGCAGCCCACCGACAGGACCAACGGCTCATCGCACGTGCCCTCGCCGGCCCCGGAATCACCACCACCACCGCCGTCGCCCCCGGCACGCCGGCCCCCGTGCCGGCACCAGGGCGCACCCGCTGACCCCGACGTAACGGAGCCCCACCATCACCCTGCGCCCAATCGATCTGCCGCTGCAGATCGGCCATCTGCGGCAGCTCGGTGTCGACTTCGCCACCCTGCACACCACGCTCACCGCACTGGATGCCCGGCCGGGCAGCGAACTGCTGCAGCAACTCGGCCCGAAGATCCTCGCCATCCACGAGCTGACCGGCCGCGCCCTGGTTCAACTGTCCGTTCTCGACGGCAGCCAGTACACGGCCGTGCCCGGCAGTCGATCCTCCCTGGAAACACTCAGCGAGGTCGTCGCCTCCGCCTGCTTCGCCGCCTCGCAACTGGCACGGGCGGTTGCGGACAACCCTTTCGAAGCCTCCACCTTCGCCGGCGGTCCGCCGGTCGATGACGCAGCCATGCGCCGGGCCCTGCACGCGGAAGCCGCACCCCTCCTGGCCCTGAGCCTGACCACCGCCGCCTACCACCTCAATCTGTGCGCGACCTGCTGCCACTACACCGCCTCCGGGATCACTCGCGACCTCGAACGCACCGCAAGCACCAGCGCCGGTCGGCCGGTACCGCGCCGGCTCAGCGACGCCCAGTACCAGGCGCTGCGCTCGCTCGCGCAGGGCGGAGCGACGATGCAGACGCGAGGTCGTGGCTCAGCCATGGTCTGCACACCCGACTTCACCGTGATCACCATCGCCACCTTCCAGTCCCTGGACAAGCGCGGCCTGCTGCACCTCGACACCTCCGTACCCCTGTACAAGGGGCGGAGCGTGACGGTTACCGCCGAGGGACATCACGCACTGGACCGTCACTCAACGAGCAAGTGTGCGGCCACCGCGCCGTCCGCCGCGGCAACAGCGGCGAAGGGGCCGCGTCGATGACCGAGTTCCGCCCCGAAGACCCAGTTCTGGTCTCTCCGCGGCACCTCGCCGGAGGCGGGATGAGCAAGTTCAACGATGTGATCGGTCCACTAATTCACCTGTTCAACTGGCGCTACGAACACGACCCGAGGACCGGGCGGATCGATCTTGACAGCCCCTGCGGCAGCGTCTTTGTCGACTTCGAGCCGAACCGGCAGGACGGCATCTGGTGGGAAATCCGGCACCACGAGCCGAGCTGGACAGCCCGGTTCAGCCGGCAGACACCGGCCGAGGCCCTGGCCGCGGTCACACAAATCCTGCCCCAGCTTTTGGGCGACACCCGGCACGCCGATCGCATCCCGCTCACCACGAGCACTCTCGCCCAGACCGCGGAACTCAACGGCTGGAGGATCGTGCGTGCGGGGCCGATCACCCTGCTCACCTCGCCCGACGAGCACTGTCACCTGCGCCACGAGCCGGATACCGAGGTGCCCTGGCGGTTCGAGCACTCGCTCTACGAGGGCTTCGACACCGAGTGGAGCGTCACCTTCACTCGCGATGCCCCCGAGTACCTGGTCGCCCAGTTCTTCGCTCATCTCGCCAGCGACGTGCCCGTCGAACGGGTCTTCAACGAGGTGCCGTTCCTCGTCCAGCACAGCGACAGCGCACTGGTCACACCCGTGAACGGTGCCGCGGTGAACCCCCACGCCCACCACGCCGTCGCCCACGCCGCCCGGGCGCACGCCGACCGACAGCCGAGACGATGACCGCCCCCTCCACAGTCCTTGAACGCCTGCTGGCCCTGGGTGCCGACTGCACCCGCCACCACGACGCGCTGAACCACCTGTCGGTGTACTCGGATAAGTGCTCAACCGTGTACTGCTGAACGTGCTCACCTGTCAGCTTCGGCAGGATCCCTCTGGCACCGTGTGGTGGCGCGGCCGTGAGTGGCGCGGATCAGTACGGTGACCAGAGCTGCCAGGTCGAGGGCGCCGTCCGGGTCGTCCGCGTAACGGGTGGTCTGCAGCGGTCCCACTTCGTCCAGGCGTACGCCTTCCCGCTCCAGGACGTGGGCGAGGACCAGCAGTGCCAGGCGGGCGTTGCCGTCCGGGTAGGGGTGGAAGAAGGCAATGTCGAGGTACGCCCTGGCGGCGCGGGCCGGCAGGGGCAGCGACGGATCGGCGCTCTGGCTCAGGTACGCGGCGAAGTCCTGCCAGGTGAGGGGCGTGAGCCCGTAGCGTTCCCGGCCGCCCTTGGCGTAGGCGTCGCTCCGGCGCAGGTGCACCTCGTCCACACCGAGGACCAGCTTGTGCCAGCCGGCTAGGAGGGGCGGCGTGAGCGGCTCTCCCCGGGAGGCCGCGGCCCGGGATTCGGTCATCGCTGCGAGCAGGCGGTCGGCCCGGTCAGAGTTGCGGAGGCGGACCGGGCCGTCGAACCACGCGGCGAGTCCGTCCACGGCCGGGCGCACCGGGGTCGGGTCCACCCCGGCGGCCGAGGACCAGTCGACCTGCTGCCTGACGAGGCACCAGGTGGCCAACGCGTCATCGCTCACGGTAGAACCCTCGACCGGTCAGGCCGACCGCCAGGTCCTCGCCGACCGTGTCGACCAGGGTCGTAGCGGGGGCGACGTGGCTCTTGAAGCGGCCCCCGATGGCGGCGTCCACCGCTTTCCGGGCCTCGTCCGGTCCCAGGCCGGTGGAGGTGAGGAACCAGGTCAGCGTCGTCTCGCAGAGCCGGTACCACCCCCCTTCGGCATGGGTGCTGTTGAGGACCGCGGTGACCAGGCGGGTGACGGCGCGTTCCAGGTGCCAGCTGCGGTCCTCGGCGTCCGCGTTGGGATGCGGTGCGAGCTGTTCGAAGCGCTCGGCGATGTCCTGCAGCCAGGCACGCCACTCCAGCAGGCAGGTCACGACGCGTGCGGCCGTCTCCTCCGCCTCTCCGACCGAGTCCGAGACGCAGCACCAGGTTTCGACGGGACCACCGAAGTGGTTCGAATGGTCCCAGCCGCAGGCCCACCGGCCGTACCGGGACACGAGCAACGCGGTGACCTGGTCGGTGAAGCGCCAGCCCGCCATCCGGTCCGGATCGGCCGCGTGGTCGGCCTCGGAGGGCACCATTGGGACGATCAGGGCCGTCAGCCGTGCCGCCTCGCCGTCATCCCAGTCGAAGGCGTTCCGGTGGGGGTCTGCGGCGGGCCACGGCAGGTCCCGAGCGTGTTCACGGTGAATTGTGGCGTGCCTCCGGAGGCGGACGAGACGGAACAACCGCCCGATCATGCCTACCGGGCGGGGATCTGTCACCCCAATTTGCTAGCCCAGCCGCCGGCTGCCCACGGCCACCCGGGCACGTTCACGTGTACCCGCCTGAGCACAGCCGCGCGTACGCCGACACCACCTCACTCTCCTGCGCGGCCCAAACCCGGCCGGCAACCTCTCGCGCCACATCCCCACCACCCAGGCCCTGGCCCGCGAAGCCCTCGACCTGCCCGACGCGCTGCGCACCGTGCCGCGGCTCTACCTCTCCCCGAGTATTCGAGCTGCCGTGGACCGCTCGGTGCAACTCGCAGCCCTCGCCACGCTCGCCGCCGATCACCTCATCGACGCCGTGGACCTCCTCCAGAACGCCGCGCACACCAGCGGGCCAGAGGCGCAAGGCCGGCATGGCGCTTCCCTGCTGGAAGCTGGGCGCCGCGCCGCCTTGGCTGGACGGCTCACCTCCCTGGGCGCCGAGGACTGCCTGACTACCACCCGCCTGATCGCCAGCGAGCTTCACCGGCAGCAACTCGACGCCGCCCTCCCGCCGCTGGCGCTCTCACCTGCCCAGCAGGCAGCCCTGAAAGCCGTCGCGGCAGGGCGCGCAACGGTCAACCGGCTCCTCGACAAACCGTATGTCCAGCGCGGGGAGAGCCGGGTCACCATCAGCACCCTGCGTTCCCTGGAAGCCCGCCGCCTCGTGCGCCGCGAGCCGGGCACGCACATTCCGCACGACGAACGCCTCCACCTCACCCCCGACGGATGCCGCGCTCTGGCAACCGCGCTCGCCCCTGCCGGGGAGCCGCTTCCGGTAGCTCAGCCACCGGTTGCGGTGCCGGAAGCACAGCACCCGCTGCAGGCTGAACGCCGGACGCTCGGGGCAGATCCGGCACATCATCGCCTCCGGTATCTCCGTGGCCGACAGCGGCTCCGCACTCCGCAGGAACTGAGCCCGGCTCATCCCGCGCGCCTCCGCCTCCTGCCACTGCCCGGCGTGCACCGAGCACATCGCGTAGCGCCGCCAGCGGGGCCGCTCGCAGTCGACGACCGTGCAGCTCCACGGATAGACCGGGTGCGTCGGCGGGATCTTCAGCACCCCGCCGCGCAGCACCGGGTCGAACTCGGGCCCGTTGACCAGCGCGGTGAGCACCTCCAGCCGGTCCCGTCGCATGCGGGCATCCTGGAGCGGCAGCTGCGACAGCGCCGTCACTTCGTCTCACCCCAGACCGTGCGCAGGGCGGCGTCGAAGACCGGGTCGTGGACATCGACGTGTCCGTAGACCTCATCCACCATTGTGGCCGAGGCCCAGCCGCCGGCGTCCCGGGCAATCAACGTGTTGCCTTCGGTGGCGTCGAGAACCGCGGACGTGAACGAGTGCCGGAAGGCATGGGGTTTCACGACCCCGAGTCCGGCTCGTTTCCCGGCCCGGCCGAGCATCCGCCTGGCTCCGACCGGCGCCCACGGCTGTCCGGTATCGGCGCCGTGCAGCTGGACCATGAGCATGCCGTGCCCGGCGCCGCGCGGGTACTCGGTGGTGACGTACTCGAAGTAGGTGTGCACCATCGCGGGGCTGACCCGTTTGATCAGCCCGCCGGTCACGATGCCGTGCTCGACCCGCCAGGGGTGCTTGCTCTTGGCCTCGGCCCGGTTCGGGTTGCCGGGCCGGTGGCAGACGTGCAGGTGCGGGGTACGGCACTCGCCGCAAGCCGCGTTCTCCCGCAAGTGCAGGTCGACCAGATGAAGTCCGCAGAGCTCTCCGATGCGAAGCCCGCCGTCGGCGAGCCAGGTGACCACCAGCCGGTCCCGGGCGGCGTTCACCGTCTCCAGCAGCCTCTCCCGGGCGCCCTCCGGGAGCATCTTCGGATGCCGGCGGTGCGGCCCCTTCGGCGCCAGCGGGTTGGTGGGCAGCGACGACTTCACGTGCCCGAGGAACGAACGGCGCCGGTCCACCCGCGACGGCAGCCGGGATTTGTCGAGCTTCTTGCCGAGTTCGCCGTTGATCCCGAGGGAGGACTGATGCAGATAGAAGCCCTTCAGACAGGCCGCCGCGATCGACAACGCGGAGCGGCCGTAGGGGCGCTTACCGACCCGCCACGGCTCGCCGAGCGGCATGCGGACCTCGGCACCTACCATGCCCATGTACCGCTCCAGGTCGCGCAGTTGTACTGCGGCGAATGTCAGGCACTCCCGCTCCAGCCACCGCAGGTGGTCCACCAGCAGATACGCGTACGTCCTCTGCGTTCCCGAACCGTCATGCAGACGCAGGAACCGGTCCGCCTCCGTGTGCACCGTCCCCTCGGGCCACACGATCGTCCACGACCGCCGCCCGCCCTTCCGCTCGATCTGCTGAACCCTCAGGTCCCCGACCACCACGTGCCGTGCCACTCGTCCTCCGTACCGACTCCAGAACATGACAGACGTCCCGGACACGGTCGGTAAACAAGCCTGGGACGTGCTGGTCACAGTCCCAGACGGACATCACGGGCAGGACTACCTGCGGTCGGTAAACTCAATCACCGCCGGCGACCCATTCTCATCGAGCCCCAGCGAGTCGACCCGCCCGCCATGGACAGGACCGGTGCTGTACTCGCTTGCCAGGAATCGGACGCCCAGCAGTGTCTCCATGTGCGCCTCGATGAGGCCCTGCACATCGGCCTCGACCTCAGCAAGACGCGGCGCGACCTCGGTCACGCCGCTTTTCGTCGTCTGGAACAGCTTCAGACCCGACACCTTCCCCTCCTCGGCACCGAGATCAACAACGCCGAGCAGGGGCAGAATTGTTTCCACTGGGGCCTTCAGCCTGGTGGAGGCAGCGTGGGAGACTGCACGTACGGCCTACGAGGACCACCCGCGTCCCCTTGAACCTCAGGGGTTTGCCTTTCCCCCATATGTCCCCCACGTTGTGGGGGGTGACGCCAGGGAAGTGCGTTCGCGCAGGTCAGCGCCCTTGGCCCGGCGCGTAGGGCGAGTGCCTTCTAAGCACTTGGCCTCAGGCGCGAGTCCCGCTGTTGACGCCCCACTGCGCGGACACCCAAACGCAGGCGGCATCCCACCACCCATGGGTCCGCGATAGCGGGTGTTCACACGAGAGTCAGGCGGCCGCACCCGGTCGGTGCGATCGCGGCACGAGGTCCGAGTCATCTGAGGCTGGGCAACATAGCCCGAGAACGCCGGTTAGCCAAACCGGCATCCCCGCCCATCATGGATGCATCTCCCCTGCTCCGAACAGACAGCATGATTCCTCGGTGCTGGAGAGCCCTTCATGTCCGTGCAGATCGATCCGTTCACCGTTACCTTGGGAGCCTTCGAGTGAGCCCAACAAGCGCCGATACGTATATCGGGAGTGCCGTCCTCAGTCCCATGTGTATTCGTGCCGCCTGGGGCGGCACCGGCAGCGTGGCCGATGCCTCCAGAGCCTTCGGGTTCTCCCGCTCAAAGGGCTACGACCTCATACGCCGGGGAGAATTTCCCTGCCGTGTGCTCCAGATCGGCCGCGGCACACGCGTAGTCACCGCGTCCCTGCTCCGCGTGCTGGAAAGCGGAGAGCCCGAGTACAACCGGGTCAACCCTCGGCACCCCTCCGCTCTCACACCCTGAAGTCCCGCCCGAGTGGGCCGGACCTCCCTCCGGTGCTGGCGGTCGAGAGTCAGCTGACCGTCCGGCAGGCGGGCCAGCAGGGGGCGGCCGGTGCCGAACGCCTGCGCCCGCATACGGTCCAACGCCTCCACACGGACATCGCGCGGCACCCCGCGAGCATGCTGGCGGCCTGATAAGCACACCCCAATGTGCCGCGATCGCGTCCTTGGGTGTCTAGGGCGGGTCCTTCCTCCTTCGCCAAGTCCGGCTGCCGTCCTGGGAACCCAACGCTGGGTCATGGAACGGGCCTTCGCCCATCTGCACTGGTTTCGCCGCCTGCGGATCCGCTGGGAGATCCGCGACGACATCCAGCAGGCGGCGTGCCGCTTCGCGACGCGGGTCCATCCCCGCACGGGCGGGGAGCAGCGGAGCATGACCATCGCACCGCCCTGGATGACGGGTCCATCCCCGCGCGGGCGGGAGCAGGGTGAGCGCCTCGTCCACGTCGAAGGACGGGTCGGGTCCATCCCCGCGGGGGCGGGGAGCAGCGGTATCCGCCTGAAGCCATGGTTTCTCCTCAGGGTCCATTCCCGCGCATGCGAGGAGCAGACTTCCGCCCACAGCTCGATCGCGAAACCGGACGGTCCATCCCCGTGCGGGCGGGGACCAGGCCGTCGCCGTGACCGCCGCAGCCGGTACGACGAGTCCATCCCCGCGTGTGCAGGGAGTAGTGCGACTGCAGCGTCATATCCGTGCCGAACGTGGGTCCATCCCCGCGCGGGCGGGGAGCAGGAATGCGTGACCTGCGAACTCAGCCGCCAGAGGCTCGGATTTCGAGCACTTCCATCGAATCGAACATTACGGACCCCTGCGCCTTTTTGAATTCGGCGGTCACTGAACGCCCCGTTTGGGACGATCCGCCCTTCCCGATCTCCGCAGAAGGTGCCCCCGCCGGATACCACGTTAGTGTCGTCACCGCCCGCCGCACAGCAGAAGCGGGATGGGCGAGCCGGAGCATCACCAAACCACGTCAATCACCCCAGAGCACAACCTGCCGCCAGACGAAGGACCCGCCAGTACCACCCCTACCGCAGCTCCCCACGCCTGACGGCAGAGCCCCGCCAGATGCAACCGGCGGGGCCTTCACCTCTCACAGACGTCTCACCAACAACACCGACGCCCCTGGACCACAAGACCCCGACCTGGCACTACGCCACTTCCTTGTACCCAGTGGACGCCTCTGGACGGCCCCTACAACCTGCCCAGCACGTCCCGTTCGCCCTCCAGGTTGATCCCGACGGCGACGTAGACCGGCCGGTTCGCGACCGCGCCGTCGCGGATCTTCACGACGATGGCGTCGATCATGACGGCCGCGTAGAGGCTGTCCAGCGGGCGGTTGCGCCAGACGTCCAGCTCCTCGCTGACCTTGTCGGTCGCGCGGGAGATCAGGTCACGGGAGACATCGACGTCGTAGTTCTCCGCCAGGTGGGCTTGGATCTCGCCGGTGGTCAGGCCCTTGGCATACAACGACAGGATCGCGGCATCGAAGCCCTGCACCCGGCGGGAGTGCTTGGGCACCACCGCCGGGGTGAAGGACCCGGCCCGGTCCCGAGGGATGTCCAGCTCCACTGCACCGACATCGGTCAGCACCTTCTTGCGCGACGTCCCGTTGCGGGAGTTGCCCGATCCCGCGCCGGCCTGGTCGCCCTTCTCATCGCCGAGATGTTCGGTCATCTCCGCCTCCAGGGCGCCCTCCAGGACCAGCTTGACCAGCCCAGACAGCAACCCGCCCTCACCGACCAGATTCACCCCCTCCCGGCGGGCCCGCTCGATCAACTGCTCGGCCAGATCCCGGTCCAGCTGGGCCGCTCTCACCAACTCGGCCCGTTCGTACGATGTCCGCGCCGGGCTGCTCGCTCTTCATCCCCATCAGTGATCCTTCCCGGCAGAGACCCCGTCTCATGCCTTGCGGGCCTCACCGGGGCATACACAAACTTTCGGGCTCTGTTTCGTAGTCGGTGGTGACGGCACGTGCCCGGCGTCGTTGACGTCATATGTCAACTCCCGTGTGGCAACGCTGTTTTCAGGGCTCGCGGCGCTGGTCATCGATGATGTGGCACACGACGGTGAAGTGATCCGGGTCCTGGCCCGGACCCCGGATGTTCCCTTTCCCTGCGCGATGTGTGGGTCCCGACGGGCAAGGTGCACGGGTACTACGGCCGGACAGTGTCGGATGTGCCCGTCGACGGCCGCCAGGTCGTGGTCAACGTTCAGATGCGACGCTTGGTCTGCCCAGTACTGGGCTGTCGCCGGCAGACCTTCCGCGAGCCAGTACCGGGGCTGATGGAACGCCTTCAGCGCCGCACCACGCGTCTGACCAGCCAGGTCTCGGGGGTGGTCAAGGAGTTATGCGGCCGGGCGGCTCACCCGGTCGCTGGCCGTGCCCGTATCGTTCGCCACCGCCCTGCGGCTGCTGCGCCGCATCCCCGCGCCGGCCGTGGGGATCCCGCGGGTGGTCAGGGTCGATGACTTCGCCCTGCGCCGCCGGCACCGCTACGCCACCATCATCATCGACGCCGAGACCGGGGAACGCGTCGACGTCCTGCCCGACCGCGAGGCCGCCACCCTCACGGCCTGGCTGCGCGGCAAGAAGGAGATCGAGGTCGTGTGCCGGGACGGCTCGGCCACCTACGCCGAGGCGATCCGCCGGGCACTGCCCGACGCGGTGCAGGTCAGCGACCGCTGGCAGTGCGCCATGAGGCGCCTTGTCTTATCCCCGATTCAGTCGGGATGAATTTGGAGGGAGATTCTTGGGTCCGATGGCTTACCTAATCCGGAAACGGTGAGGGGACCGTAGCATGCCAGGAAATTGACGGCCGGGCTCAGGCATTAGGGACGGGGCGTCGAGGGACCCGCGTGGCACGGTGAAAGCTGGATTGCCTGAACCCTAATCCCCAGAAGATTGAAGGTCGAATCCGTCGGAAAGATGCCTGACACCGACGCCGCACCCTGCGACGGCTTTATGCCATGGTCGACGCAACCTCCGGAGTGCGGAGCGATGCCCAGCGAGGGCATTCAAGGGGATGAGTGGGGCACCTAAACCACGCTAGAACGTACGACAAGGACGAACATGGGATCGCCTACGGGAAGAGATCTTCCTATGGCGACGGAGGCCCCGTAGTAGTCGCCGGAGTCACGACCGGCCAAGGAGGACGGGAAAGCCGTCCACAGGGCGAAGGGGGCCAGGTGATCGGGCACTCAAGACTCGGGAGGTATGCGTAATGCAGAGCGCCGAAACGGTGCTGGGTGTCCTCCGTGAACGCGGCAGGCGTGGCCTGCCGTGCGACGAACTATATCGACAGCTCGTCAATCCGCAGTTGTATCTGCTGGCCTACGGGCGTCTGTATTCCAACAGGGGAGCGATGACGCCGGGGGTCAATGGGGAGACCGTGGACGGCATGTCGCTGGGCAAGATCGGGCACGTCATCGACGCGCTGCGCCACGAGCGTTATCGATGGAGCCCAGCTCGCAGGGTCTACATCCCGAAGGGTCGGGGCAGCACGAAGCTGCGTCCGCTCGGCCTGCCTCCCTGGAGTGACAAGCTCGTCGGCGAGGTGATCCGTCTGTTGCTTGAGGCGTATTACGAGCCGACGTTCTCTAACTCCTCTCACGGTTTCCGTCCCCGCCGGGGCTGCCACACCGCATTACGTGATGTGGCCAACACCTGGACGGGGACAGTCTGGTTGATCGAGGGAGACATCGCCCAGTGTTTCGACCGGCTTGACCATTCGGTCATGCTCCGGATTCTGGGCGAGAGAATCCACGACAACCGATTCTTGCGCCTGGTGCACAACATGCTCAAGGCCGGATACATGGAGGACTGGATCTGGAACGCGACGCACAGCGGAAGCCCGCAAGGCGGAGTTGTTTCACCGATCTTGTCAAATATCTACCTGCACAAGTTGGACGAGTTTGTCGAGAAGGTTCTGATCCCGAAGTACACCCGGGGCAGGATCAGGAATCCGAGCCGCGCCTTCTTCGAGGTGTGGAACGCTATGCGGCGCGCCCGCAAGCGCGGTGACCGCACCGAAGTGCGGGATCTGCGCAAGCAACTCCGCAGTATTCCCAGCCAGGATACTCAGGATCCCGGATACAGGAGGCTGCGATATGTGCGCTACGCCGACGATACCCTGCTCGGGTTCGCCGGACCGAAGGCAGAAGCCGAGGAAATCAAGGAGCGTCTGGCGCAATTCCTGCGCGACGAACTCAAGTTGGAATTGTCGCCGGAGAAGACGCTCATCACGCATGCCCGCACCGAGGCGGCGAGGTTCCTCGGCTACGACATCACCGTGCACCACAACGACCGCAAGATCACCGGCGGACGGCGCTCCGTCAATGGGGTCATCAGATTGCGCGTCCCTCGTTCGGTGGTATCTGCCAAGCAAGCCCAGTACATGGAGCGCGGCAAACCCGCGCGTCGGCCCGAACTGCTGAACCAGGACGACCACATCATCCTCAGCACCTACGGGTCGGAGTACCGCGGCATCGTCCAGTACTACCTGTTGGCCGGCGACGTCTTTCGACTCGCCCGGCTGCAATGGGTCATGGAGACCTCGATGCTGATGACGCTCGCCAACAAGCACCGCTCGTCGGTGTCGAAAATGGCCCGCAAGTACGCGGCCACCATCGAGACACCGCACGGGCTACGCAAGTGCTTCGAGGCACGCGTAGAACGCGTCGGCAGGAAGCCACTGGTTGGACGGTTCGGCGGGATCCCGCTGCGGCGGGAGAAGAAGACTGTCATCACCGACCGTCGGCTGGCCCCGGTCAACATCAAACGCAAGGAGCTGGTCACCCGGCTCCTCGCCGGGCGGTGCGAGTCATGCGGGCGCATCGATGCGGTGGAAGTTCACCACGTCGCCAAGCTCGCGGACCTCGGAAGATCGGGAACCCGGCCGCCGTGGGCAGATCTCATGGCCGCGAGGCACCGCAAAACCCTTGTGGTCTGCGGAAGTTGCCACGCGGACATCCACGGCAAGAAGCCTGTCGCAGCACTCACGGAGTAATCACTGGAGAGCGACGTGCGGTGACAAGTCGCATGCGTCGTTCGGGCTGGGGGCCGTTGGAAAAGGACCTGCTGAGCAGGCACCTCGCCGACGGCCCACCAGTACTCTGTGGAGAAACCTGTGCGACAAGACCCTGGCCGAAGTCCGCGCCCACGCCCCCTGCTGGGCCACCGTCAACCCGCCCCGGCCCGGCGGAATCCGCGAGCAGACCACCCGCGAAAGCTGGCACCAGGTCCACGACCTCCTCGACAAGGGCGTCGGCCTGCTCGACTGCTCCCGCAGACTGAACCTCGCCCTGTCAAACGCTACGCCCGCGCATGCGAGCCGACCGCCCAGCGCATCGCCCCGACATACCGGCCCACCTTGGTGGACCCCTACCGCGACCACCTGCGCCGGCGTCGGTCCGAGAACCCCACAGTCCCCGTCACCCACCTCCTGCACGAGATCAGGGAACTGGGTTACGCCGGCAGTGCGAACCTGCTGGTTCGCTACCTCAATCAGAGCCGCGCGGAGGGCGATCGCCCGGTGACCACTCCTCGCCAAGCTACCTGGCTCCTGCTCACCCACCCCGACCACCTGCGCGCCAAGGAGGGCCGCAGAATTCTGCCCACCGCGGCGATCGTGGACGTCCAGACCGTCGAGGCCTCCCCGAACGCCCCGGAATCGCAGGGCTTCGACGGAGGCAAGAGGGTCAAGAGCCGCAAGCGGCACATCGCCACGGACACCCTTGGACTCCTCGTCGTGCTGATCGTCACCGCCGGGGGTGTCCAGGACTCCGCCGGCGGCAAGCGGATCCTGGACACTCTCGCCGCCCAGTGGCCCACCATCACCAAGACCTGGGTCGACGCCGGCTACAACAACGGCGTCGTCAGACACGGCGCCGCCCACGGCATCGACGTCGAAGTCGTCGCCCGAGACAAGGAACAGAAAGGCTTCGTCGTCCAGCCGATCCGATGGCGCGTCGAGCAGACCTTCGGGATCATGTCCCGATACCGGCGTCTCCACCGGGACTACGAGGCGTTACCCGACCGGTCCCGCTCGATTATCCACTGGGCCATGGTCAACTCCATGACCACCCGCCTGACCGCCAGCCCGGACAGAACCGGGCAATACCTTCGCCCGAAGCCCTAGCGCAAGCCTAAAACGGTATCGAACGCCTCTGAGGGGAAACGGAGAAGCTGAACGGCGTGCTCGAGACGACAGTGTGCGGCCCCTCGGACGACTCCCTCACCAGACACCTATGCGGGCTGAACGGCCCAAACATCGATCGGCGTCGGCGGACAGCCCCCGTACCGATTTTCACGCCCGCGAGGCGTCATCCGCAGGTGAACGGCTGACTCCTATGGCAATCCCTCTTGGGGGAGAATCTGGGGAGTCGATCCTCTGTGAGCCGATCTGCCCGCCATATAGCGGTCCGGTGTGCTCCCGCTTCCCAGGAAGCGGGTCCCAGGGTGGTCTCCACGTGGGCCTCGATGCGGTTCTGGATATCCGCCTCTACCTCGGTAAGACATGACTGGACCTCCGCCACGCTCCCTGGCGTGGCAATGCCCGAAGCAGCCGTCGAACCTACGGTGGTGATATGGCGGTGATCAACGGTTGGGGACTGGAAGCGCGAGCCCGGATCCGCGCGGTGGACGCGTTGGGCTCGGCCGTGCTGTTCGTGCTGTCGGTCGTGGCCGCCTCGATCCAACCGCATCAGCACCAGTTCTTGTTGCGGTGGCCTGCCGTGGCGCTGGCAGCCGTCGGCTGCTCCGCGTTGGTGTGGCGGCGTCGCCGCCCGTTCGGCGTACTAGCGGTCACTATTTGCTGTGGGGTGGTCCTGCAGCTGCTCGGGGTTCGAGGCAGCCCCTTGGTGACGAGCCCGGTTCTGGTGTCTGTCTACACCGTGGCCGTACGGACCAACCGGCGTACCGCCTGGACCGTGGCAGCTGTCTCGGCTGCCGTCCTGGTTAGCGCCGCTGTGGTGTGCACTCCGGCGTCGTGGCTGGACCCGGACAAAGCTGCGATGCTGGCTTGGACAGCTCTGCCGGCCGCCGTCGGGGATGGGGTGCGCTCACGCCGCGCCTATGTGGCGGCCGTGGAGGAACGGGCTGAGCACGCGGAGCGCACCCGTGAGCAGGAAGCACAGCGGCGTGTGGCGGCCGAACGCGTCCGCATCGCACGTGACCTGCACGACATCGTCGCGCACCACATCGCCTTGATCAACGCTCAGGCAGGCGTCGCCGTCCATCTGGTGGACCAGCGACCGGAACACATCCTCACGGCTCTGGAGGACATCCGGGACACCAGCCGCTCCGCGCTGGACGAACTACGGGTGACCGTCGGCCTGCTCCGGCAGTCCGACGACCCGGTCGCGCCTCGTGACCCGATGCCGGGCCTTGCGCAGGTGCCGGCCTTGCTGAAGTCGTTCGAACGCGCCGGGCTGGCCGTGAGCCAAGGCCTGCGCGGCACGGCCGAACCGCTGGAGCCGGCGGTCGACCTGGCCGCGTACCGCATCGTGCAGGAGTCCCTGACCAATGTGCGCAAGCACGCCGGAGCCGACCATGCCCGGTTGTTCCTGCACTACCAGCGTGAACGGCTGACGATCACCGTGGAGGATGACGGGTCCGCCGGACCGCGTCATCCTCGCCCGGGGGCCGGTCACGGGCTGATCGGGATGCGTGAGCGGGCTGCCACGATCGGGGGCAGGCTGTATGCGGGGCCGCGCGCTGAGGGCGGTTTCACCGTGACCGCCGAACTGCCGCTGCGGTCCGGCTGCTCCGGCCCGGAGCAGGATCGGAGAAATGGGCATGACGATTCGCGTACTGCTTGCCGATGACCAGGCTCTGTTGCGGGGCACCTTCAGCATGCTGTTCGACGCCACGGATGGCATGGAGACCGTGGCCGAGGCGTCCAACGGACGCGAGGCAGTCGAGCTGGCCGCCGCGGAGCGCCCGGATGTGGTCCTGATGGACATCCGCATGCCGGAGATGGACGGCATCGAGGCGACACGCCTCATCAGCCAATCCGAGGACCTCGCAACCGTGAGGGTGCTCGTCCTGACCACCTTCGAGGATGACGAGCACGTCGCCGAGGCCCTGCGTGCGGGTGCGAGCGGCTTTCTCGGCAAGGGCGCGCGACCCGAGCAGCTTCTCGATGCGGTCCGCACGGTCGCAGAGGGCGAGGCGCTGCTGTCCCCGTCGGCGACGCGGGCGTTGATAACGCGATTTCTGGCCCAGCCGGATCCATGCCCGGCAGCCGTACATGCGCGGCTGGAGTGCTTGACGCCGCGGGAACGCGACGTCACGACCCTCGTGGCACTGGGCCTGACCAACGACCAGATCGCCCACCGCCTGTTCGTCAGCCCGCTGACCGCCAAGACTCACATCAACCGGGCCATGACCAAGCTGGCAGTGCGTGACCGTGCCCAGCTCGTGGTCATCGCCTACCAGTGCGGGATGGTCGGTCCGGCTGAACCTAGCCGGTCACTTCGCACATGGGCGTGAAAAGGGGGAACCGGCTCACGATGGCATCGAAATCGCACGATGCGGACGCCGGATCGAGGTCCGATTCACCTTGAACCCTGCCAATTCAGGCATTCGGTCTCCACTCTCCCCGAGTGGCGCGGAGGACAGGCCCAGCCGCCCACGGGCGTCCGTGTAAACGGTGTTCGCTATCCGCCCCGGCAGTAGGCGACCGGATATATACCGCGACCGTGGTAGCCGGAAATCGCTGCGCTGAGACGACGCGCCAGCGGCTGTTCCTGGGCGAAGGTGAGACCTGGAAACGGAGGTTTCGCCATGACCCAAGCGCCCTGCCTGACCGAGAAGTCCGGCGAGAAGACGTCCATCGAGGAATGCCGCACGGTCTGTGAACTACTGGCCGGCCACGCCCTCAAGGCCCTCGCACCCGAGGAGGCGAGCGCCGTGCGGGCTCACCTGGCAACCTGCGACAGGTGCCGGGACAAGCACGACGTGCTCACATCGGTGCCCGCACACCTGTCCCTGCTGCGCGATGCCCTGGCCTGCGGCAAAGGCCGACACACGCCGGCGTGCGCGGCCCCCCGGGACGAATGCCGCCACGCGTCGCCCCGTCGGCGCAGGCCAGACCCCTCGGCCGTGACCATGCAGATCACGCTTCCCCAATGGGTCAGCAGGACCTCTTCGTGCATCAGGTGAGCAATGAAAGGGCTCCCGTCCATGGC
Organism: Streptomyces sp. H39-C1; assembly: GCF_027158125.1. Lineage (NCBI taxonomy): Bacteria > Bacillati > Actinomycetota > Actinomycetes > Kitasatosporales > Streptomycetaceae > Streptomyces > Streptomyces sp. H39-C1. Next base: position 11,338 of record NZ_JAPVLS010000081.1, on the reverse strand, counting down.
CCACCGATCCACCCCGCATTGCAGCTGGCCGTCAACGTCCTGGACGCCCATTCGCTGCTCGCGGCGTTCGGCGTGCTGAGCGTCGGGGTGATGGGACTCCCTGCAACTCTCGATCATGGGGGTCTGCTCGGTCGAGGATGTGCTGTTTGCCGGGATCGATATGCGACTGGAGGGTGTGATCGTCACCGCGGCGGTCGATCGACTCACGGAGCGTCACGGCAGATCTACCCTCGGCCTGAAGGAGTGGCTACGGACCGTCGTCGTCGAACTCGGCGGCCGCGCTGGCGAGCGGCTGTGCCGCAAACTTCCTGCTGCCGCTGGGGGCGTTGATCGTTGTCGTGTCGCTGTTCCCCCTTTTTACCGAGGTGTACCGGGCTCGCCGCGGCGCCAAATCCGAAGGGGCGTCAGTGATCATGGCCTTTGACGGGTCGTCGGTCGATGGCTCCGCATACCTGGACGTGGTGCGTCTGGCCCGGCATGCGCCGGGCTGGTTGGACGGCGCGACGTCGTTCTGGTCGACGTACGGGCTCGCGGTGTTCGCCGTCCTCGCGGGCGTCGGCTGGTGGTCCGCGCACCGGGCCGGGGGTGCGGTGGTGGTCAGGGCGCTGGCCGTGCCGGTAGTCGTGGTCGGGGCGTACGGCGTGGATGCTGTGGTGAAGCTGGCGGTTCGCGAGGACCGGCCGTGCCAGAGCCTGCGGGTGACGACCCTGGAGGCGTGTCCGGCGCCCGGTGACTGGACCTTCCCCAGCAACCACGCGGCGATCGCGGCTGCGGCTGCCGTGGCGCTGCTGTTCGTCTCACGTCGGCTGGGGGCGGTCGCGGTCGTGGCCGCCCTGGCCATGGCGGTCTCCCGGGTGTGGGTCGGTGCTCACTACCCGCACGACGCCGCGGCCGGAGTCGCGCTCGGCGGGCTCGTCGCGCTCCTGTCGATGCTCACGCTACGGCGATGGTCGGAACTTTGGCCGCGTGGATCGTGTCCACTGGGCTGAGTGCGTCCCGATGGCCACAGAGACGGAGGCGGCCATCGCTCAGGACAGGTCAGCGGTGACGTGCCCGCAGACGCCGCCGCCCCCGGCGGCCCCGTGACCGAGATCTCGACGTCCTGCTGGACAAGGCCCGCACCCACGGACACGGCGCGGCTGTTCGAGCGGGGTCACACCGGAGGCGGGGCAGGTACGGGTTTCGTGGCCTCACCGTGGCCCGCGATCTGGCCGCCTCGCTCGGGGAACGGCTCTCCCTGACCAGCCGAACGCCCACCACGTACACGTTGCTCGTGAGCCGTGTCGCACAAGGAGACCGGCGACGAGCCTCGGTAGCCACCGGCGTCTGCTTCTGGGCATCGGCCGCCACTGCGACGGGACAGCTCGGTTCAACAGCAGGGCGGCCGAAACCGTGACGTCGGCTTCGACCGCCCAAGGGAGTCTCCGGACATGGACGGGCTGCCCCAGGTGCTTTGGCCGCCTGCGCTGCCCACGGCTCGTCGGCGTGTTCCGGGGCGGCGCGGTTCTCGGCGCAGCCCGGCGTACTGAGCCCGTCGGCCGGATGGGCCGGCCGGGCATTGTGCGGTCCGTCAGCCCAGGTCCGCCAGAAGGGCGTTCAGTTCACTCTCCTGTTGTACCGGTGACATCGGGGGGTTCTGGTGGTCGATGCCGAAGGTCGCCAGCACCTTGTCCATCTGGGCGTCGATGGAGGTCCAGCCGGTGTCGTCCAGTGGCTGCAGCGAGTCCTGGTCGGCATCCCACAGATCACGTAGCGACTGGGCGGCCGCGTGGGCCCCGGCCGCGTCCCCCGAGCGTGCGTCCTTGAGCGAGGTGGATACGAGGGTCCGCAGCGCGCCGACCTTCGCGGGCGGGAAGTTTTTCACCGCCTGGCCGGGAGGCAGCTGCACGGTGGAGGTGGTGTCGGTCTCCGGCGCCGGGCCGACGTGCGGCTGAGCGTGGGCCCAGCTCAGCAGGGCCACGGTGGCTACGGCCAGTACTCCGAAGCCGCCAAGCGCGATGCGCTCCTTACGTGGGTTGCTGGTGCCCTGTGCGGCATGGGTCGCCTCGTGGGTCTCGGTCACATCCGAGCGCGTCACCGTCAGGTAGACCACTGTCGCCAGGATCAGGCCGAGGAAGATCAGGCTGGTGGTGAACGTGCCCAGCGCGAGACCGGTCGGGTCGCCCGGGCTCTGAGCGACCTTGGGGGACGCGAGCCAGTCGCCGATGTTCGCACCCAGCGGGCGGGTCAGGATGTAGGCCAGCCAGAAGGACAGCACCGGGTTCGCGCCGAACCGCCGCAGCGTCGTGATCGCCGCGATGAGGCCGAGCGGCAGCAGCACCGAAACGCCCGGGCTCCAGCCGGTCAGCTCCAGAGTCCAGTCGCCGGTCGCGGTGCCGAGCGCGAAGGTGACCAGGACCGTCAGCCAGTAGAACGACTCCCGAGGGAGTGTCGTGACCGAGTGGATCGACAGCGTGCGCTCACGCAGCCACCACACGCCGAAGACCACGGCGAGCAGCACCGAGAAGACCGCGGAGCTGATCCACAGCGGCACGTTCAGCTGGTCGGTCAGGATGTCGGTGTACAAGGTCCCCGTGACGCTGACAACGACCACGGTCAGCCAGTAGGGGAACGGTACGTACCGCTTCAGCCGCAGCTGGACGGCCAGGGCCACCACCAGGACTGCGGTGAAGATCCAGGCCGTGTTCACCAGGCCGACGCCCAGCTGGGTGTTGATCCAGTCGGCGAAGCTCTCACCGACCGTCGTGCACAGGACCTTGATCACCCAGAACCAGATGGTGACCTCGGGAACCTTGTTGAGCATGAGCCGCCCGCTGCGCGTGCGTGCTTCGGTTGTCGTTGTCATGTGGGGAGGTTTACGCGGGGAACCTGCAAGCAACCTGACTACGCCGCCGGGAGCGTCACCTCGACGTGACCGCGGCCATCTGCGATCGCGCGGATCTCCACACCGGCCGAGGCGGCGATGCGCCGGACCACCGGCAGCCCAAGCCCATACCCGTCGCCGCCGGTGACACCCGATTCGAAGACCCGGTCGACCTCCCCGGGTTCGATTCCGGGACCGTCGTCCAGGACATCGACCACGACTTTCTCACCGTGGATGCGCGCGGTGATCCACACGCGTGACCGTGCATGCCGCAGGCCGTTGTCCAGCAGGGGCGACAGCAGCGACACGGCGACGTCGGCCGACACGGCGACGTCGGCCTTCGAGGGGAAGGCGACCTCGACCGCGCGGCCGGCGATCGCCTGCCGCGCGGCGGAGCGCAGCTCACATCGCCCGGCGTCCGTACGTGCGCGCGCGGCGCGCAGAAGTGTAGTGATGGCCGCATTGAGGCGGTCGACCTCGCTCAGCACCACCGCCGGCCCGACCGGTTCGCCGGACAGCTGCGCCAGCTGCGCCTCGCCCCGAAGGACCGTGAGGGGTGTCCGCAGCTCGTGGGCGATCTCATCGGTGAGCCGGCGCTCGTCCGCCAAGGCGTTGTCCACGCGCTCCAGGAGGCGGTCCAGGGTCTGTCCCAGTTCCCCGAACTCATCGCGTGGGACTCCGAGGTTGAAGCGGCGCCCCAGTTCGTGATGGCCCCAGTCATCGGCGAGGGCGGCCATCTCGTGTACGACCCGCAGCGCGCGGCGCACCACAAGGTGCGCGACGCCGCCGGCGAGGAGGATGGCGAGGCCGCCCAGTACCAGCGACAAGGTCAAGCTGTGCTGCTCGGATGTCTCATAAGGCGTGAGGTCCACTCGGACGATCACCATGACGTGGTGGCCGTCGAGGGGGACCTCCCGCGCGTACAGGAGGTAGTGCGCGACCGTGGCGGTCTGCGATCGCCCTGAGCCTGCCAGCGCCTCGACGCGCTCGACCATGCTGCCCGGAACGTTCCCGTCGATCAGGCGGCCGTCGGCATAGACCCAGGCGACCTCGTCCAGCGCCTCGCTATTGTTCTCCGTCAGCACGACAGGCCCGCCCACCGCGGTGACGTTCGCCGCGACCGCCTCGGCGCGGGTCCGCGCCAGGTCGTGCGCGTCGGTGTCCGTCACCCGGCTCAGCAGCACATGCGAGACCACGACCAGGATCGCGACCACGACAGTGGCGATCAGCACCGTGAGTGCGACGACCCTCCTGCGGAATCGCGTCAGTGCCATCGGTAGCCCACGCCGCGGACCGTCGCCAGACGCCCGGCCACACCCAGCGGACCGAGTTTGGTCCGCAGCCGGCGCACGAAGGAGTCGAGGGTGTTGTCGCTGACCTGCGCTCCGTGCGGCCAGCCGGCAGCGATGAGGGCGTGTCGGCGTACCGCGTCGCCCTGCGAGGCGATCAGGCGGCCCAGTAGCCGGAACTCGGTCGGGGTCAGGCTCTCACTCACGGAGTCGTGGGTGACCACGTGCTTCGCCGGATCGAGGGTGACCTCGCGCGGTGGGGGCGCCACGGTGGCCCGGCGTAGCAGCGCTCGGACGCGGACCAGCAGTTCCGGGATGTCGAAGGGTTTGGTCATGTAGTCGTCGGCGCCGGCCTCGAAGCCGCCCACCTTGTGGTGCAGGCCGTCCAGGGCGGTGAGCATCAGCACCGGGGCGTCGACGCCGCGCGCCCGAAGGGCTAGACAGACGTCGCGACCGTCAGCGTCCGGGAGCCCGAGATCCAGGACGACCAGATCGGGCACCGTTGCGAGCTGCCGCAGCAGGCTGCCGGCCGTGGCGGCGACAGAGACGGTGTGGCCGTCGTGTTCCAGGGCACGCTTGAGGATGCCGCGAACCGCCGCGTCGTCTTCGCACACCATGATGAATGCCACGTGCTGACCCTAGATACTCCCGTCCCAGTTCTCCATCTGCCCTGATCAGCCGCCCGACGGTCGGGAACAGGCCGCTGATGACGCCCGTCCCGTGCCCTCCCCAACCTCGCAATGAGCATCCTCATGACCCGCCGCCTCACCGGGAGAATCCACACCCAGATGGCGCGGCGTAAACCGTAACAAATGCGGTAATACGGTACGAAATGGCGGGATACAACGCCCTCTCAGTCGACCTGCTGGGTGACCGGCCCCCGCTCGGCCTGCCGTGGGGAAACGGTCCTGCGCTCCTGGACCTGCGCGTAGGCCATCAGACCGAACAGGATCGCCAGCAGCACAGCCGAGGAACCCGCCGCGCCAAGGTTCAGGCCACCCTTGGCGATGGGCTTCGTCAGGAAGTCGCCCGCAGTGGCTCCCAGCGGACGGGTGAGGACGAAGGCGATCCAGAACAGCAGTACGTTCGGGACAGTCGGCACCTTCATCAGGGCGACGAGGACGGCGAGCGCGCCCGTCACGAGTAGGGCTCCGCCGGCGTACCCGAGGCCGGTACTGTCGGAGAGGAAGTCGCCCATGGACGTACCCAGCGTGTTGGACACAAGGATCGCCGACCAGAACAGCGCTTCCCCGCGGAAGCTGGCGATGTCCCGGATGACGAAGGTCATCCCGCTCAGCTTCCACACGGCGAAGATGACGATCAGGATCGAGATCAGGATCGCGGCGCCCGTGGGGTAGCCGAGGCCCAGACCCTGCGGTCCCCAGCCCAGCGAAGTGGTCCCGCCGGAAAGAAACTTGGCGCTGGCGTCGCGGTTCATGAAGTCGGACGTCGTGGTGCCGGCCATGCTGGTCGACAGGATCACGGTCCAGTAGAAGAACGGGTTGTAGCGGCTGGACCTGAGCTGGACGACCAGCGTGGCCACGAAGAGCAGGAACAGCGCGATTGTGGTGAGGAAGTATCCGAGCTGGAGGGTCTGCGCGAAGAGGTCGCCGCCCGTCTCACCAAGGGTGGTTGCGGCGATCTTCATGATCCAGAACGCCAGCGTCACCTCCGGGAGTCTCTTCATGACCGAGTTGGTCGCGCTCGCGACCTCGAGGTCAGGGGGCATGTCCGGTTCCTGCACGGTGGGGGCTCCAATCCGGGCGAACGGCAGTGCGCCCGCCCCGCAATGGAGACGAGTGCCCTGTGACAAGCGGCGACCGCTCAACGGCGGTCGTCTCAATCGACCTGGGCAGTGTCTGCCTGAACGCCTATTGAATGCCTGACGCCCGATCAGGCGGCGTGGCGCGCGGCGCGCAGGGGCTCCGTCACGTCCTTCCGGGTCACCGACGGGCACACGACCAGGCCGAGGATTGCGGGGAGGAACGGCACGCTGGTGATGACGGTGCCCCGGCCCAGTCGCCGTCACCGGTGGGCTGGGAGAGGTAGTCGCCGATGGACGCGCGCCGAGCGAACGGGTGAGGATGTGGGCAATCCAAAAGCTCCGCACCGCGTCCAAGCCGAGCTTGAAGTACGCGAGGGCGACCGCGGCGATGGCCAGGCCGAACAGGACTGCCGCGAGCCAGTAGCCGAGGTTCATGCGCTCAGGGACGAGGTCGCCGGCCAAGGTGCCGAGGGCGAAGGTGAACAGGACAGCAAGCCAGTGGTAGGACTTGCGCCTGGTGGCGTCGATGCGGTGAATGGACAGCGTCCGCGGAGAGAGCGGCCGACGCGCCACCGGCCGGCTCACCTCGCTCGGCGGACCGATGCGGCAACCGGCCGGGCCGGTCGCCCCGGCCGAGACCACCGTGCCGCCTCCTGCAACGCATCGGCGGCGAACCCCTCGATCTCAGACCTAGCTTGATCCCCGGGAGCAGTCGAGGACGATCAGCGAGCCCGTAGACGTTGAGCCGGGGCGAGGGCTCAGCCGCACATGGGGCAACGGGTCGCCGCGCCGTGTCATGCCTGGCCGTGGCCCTGCTCAGGCGGGGCGCCGCGAACGGTACGGGCGCCCGGCCGTGTCCAGCGGAAGTCGGGCCACGAGTCGGGCGCCCGTTCGCGAGTCCTGGACGCTGAGCGAGCCGCCCAGGTGGGTGGTGATGTCACGGGCGATGGCCAGGCCGAGACCGTGCCCCCTTGATGGCGGCTGCGTGCGTCGTCGAGCCGGGTGAATCGTTCGAAGACCCGTTCACGATCCGTGACCGGGATGCCCGGCCCGTCGTCGCCGACTTCCAGCACAGCCGTGTTGTGGGCCTCGTCGATGCGCAGGGACAGCAGGACCCGGTGGTCCGCGTGCCGTTGCGCGTTGTCCAGCAGGTTGGTGACCAGCCGCGCGAGCCAGAGCGTGCTGCCACGGACCGTGACCTCGGGCGCGATCTCCATGTGCACGGAGATCCGGTCCTGCCTGCGCGACCGTGCTGCTTCGCGGACGACCTCCGTGAGGTCGACGGCGGCGGTGGGAGGCGGTTCCGCGGCATCGAGGCGGGCCAGCAGGAGCAGGTCGGAGGCGAGATCCTGCAGCCGTACGGTGTCTTCCAGAGCCCCACTGACCAGTTCGCCCCACAGGGCGGGATCGGGATGGGCCTGAGCCACTTCCAGCTGGGTGCGGAGCACCGTGATCGGGCTGCGCAGCTCGAGCGAGGCGTCGGCGATGAACTGACGCTGGCGGATTCCGGCGGATTCCAGCCGGTCCAGGGTGGTGTTCATCGTGACGGCGAGCCGGGCGACCTCGTCCTGACTGTTCGGAACGGGCACGCGGCGGTGCAGGTCGCGGTCGCTGATCTCGGCGACCTCAGCGCGGATCGCCTCAACCGGACGCAGCACCCAGCCCGTAACCCGCCAGGTGACCACGGCGACGGTGAGTACGAGCAGCGGCACCGTGATGGCCAGCGCGGCGGTGATGGTCTCGTCCGCGGCGTCGGCCTCCCGCAGCGAGGTGCCCGCATAGACGGTGACCAGACCCTGGGCGGTGGGGGTGGTGACCTGGACGACTCGCTGGCGGTGCTCTTCCCGCACGGGGCTGCCGTTCCAGGTGCCGCGGACCGTGCCGGGTGTGCCGGAGCGATGGGTGGAGAGCGCGGGGCGGCCGGCGAGGTTGGGGCTTGCCGCCAGTACCCGGCCCTGGGCGTCGACGACCTGGAGGAAGTCGGTTCCACGGTCCGGTGCCAGTACGGGGTCGAGACGGCCTTCGGCGGCCAGCCCGGCGGTGGCGATGGCTTGCCGTTCGGCGTCGGTCTGCGCGGTGCGGATCAGGTTGCCGTCCAGGAGCCCGAGCAAACCCCAGGATGCGGCGCCCAGTGCCAGCGCGACCACGGCGGACGGACCGAGGACGCAACCGGTGCCCGAGGTCCCGGATCCAGGCCAGAGCCCGACGTCGCATCTCCCGTGGAAGGAGCCCCCGCACGGCCGGGCCCCACCGATCGGGTCGGCCGCGTCGTTCAGCCACCGTCGGCTGCCAACCGGTAGCCCGCACCGCGGATCGTCTCCACCAGCAAGGCGGCGGAAGCGCCTGGCAGGCCGTGGTCCTCGGCCCCGACGGGGTCCGGCACGCCGTGACCCTGGCCGGCAATAACGGCACGGTCACCAGCAACACCGTCGAGGCAGAGGTACCGACCGCGCTCCGCTGACGACCGTCGCCACACACGTAACGGAGACCTGGCATTTCACCGTCAGGCGACGGCCGCCGAAGCGGCGGCGCCGGTGCGCGACCGCCTGGTACGCGACGAGTGTGACGATGAGGACGGCCAGGACCAGGCTGACCGGCCCGGTGCCCCAGCCGAGCCCGCTGCGCCGGGCGGGGACACCCATCCAGTCGGCGAAGGACGCCCCGAGCGGGCGGGTCAGCACGTAGGCCGCCCAGAAGGCGGCGACCGGGTTGAGCCGCAGGAAGCGCCCAGCCAGGGCTGGTACGGCGATCAGGGCGACGGAACGCAGAGATGCTTGTATGAGGTGGTGCAGGGCGGCGAGGCCGCGTCACGCCCGAACCCCAACGCCGAAGCGCCGATCCCGGTGACGGTCAGGACAGGGCAAGCAAGACCACTTCCACCGCCAACAGGGTGAGCAGTCGTAGCGGTGCCGTCTGGTGCCAAATGCCCTGTGCAGCGCCCTGGCTGAAGGCCGTGTAAACGACCAGAAGCACTGAACTGCGGTCGAATAGGTGCAGTGCCGTGTGCCGGCGGTTGATGAAGGCGCCGATCCATGGGCGCAGCAGGTGTCCGGTGAGGAACGGGAGCAGCAGTTGGGTGGCGACGGCGAAGAGCCGATCGGGGGAGAAGGTTGCGGCTGAGCCCAGCAGGGTGGTGGCGAGCAGGGGGGTGGCGACCATGCCGAGGAGGCTGGAGTAAGTGCCCGCGCAGATGGCGGCGGCGACGTTGCCGCGTGCGATGGCGGTGAAGGCGATGGAGGACTGGACGGTGGATGGCAGGAGACACAGGTAGAGCAAGCCGGGGAAGCTGTGGCGCGATGACGTGGGGCACCAGGAAGCGGGCGGCCACGCCGAGTAATGGGAACCGCGGCCGACGGGCACGCCGGCCGCGTCGAGAACGCGGCCAACGCGACGACGACCGCACCGATAGCGGCCAGCAGCAGCCAGACGAGGACGGTGCTGTCGGCGACCGGGTCCCATGGCATCCATGCCCGCACCACCTCCCGCACGGCACCGCCCCGGAAGACCGGAGCGGAGACCACGAGATTTCCGCCTTCCACCCCTCGATGCAGCACCCCGTCACGGGCAGCCGCCGCTCCCGAGGAAAGGGCAGGCCCCCGCCCGTAAACACGCTGGCCCAACGGGCTGTAAACCCCCACGTCAACACCGTGCGAGGGACGGTGGAGCGCGGTCGGGCGATCGGGGGCGCCAACGGCACCGCCCGCCAAGCCGGCCGCCGCCCAGATGGCGTCGCGCTCCAGGCGGGCCACAGCCCCGTCGCGGTAGATCCGGGAGACTGCGATGGCCAACGGCACAGTAAACACCAGGACAGCGCACGCGGTGACGGTGACGATCGAGACCAGCACTCGGCCGCGGACAGATGACCCGACGACACCCCGACCACGAGGGACCTGGCCGTCGCCGCTGCTCACCGGCGCCGTACCACCAGGACCGGCATTTTCGGTGACCTCCCGTCAGCGCCCCCTCCCCAACACCGGCGTCGAACGGGTCGCACGTGCATCGGGCAGGTTTGGGAGCGGCGTCGACATCGTCAGAGGAAGGCAATTCGCGCATACTGACTCAACGAGCGGTGCCATGCCGTCGTTACCCGACCCGCACACCATGGTGGTCGGGGCGACCGTCGGTTTCCTCGCGCAGGCGCAGGGGCCCGGCACTCACCGGGTAGGTGCGCACCGGTAGAGCTGCAACGGCGCGCCGTCGGTGGAGTCGGTGACCGTGCCGCCATAGGCGCTGTCCGGGATCCGGGCGCAGGACGTACGGACCCAGTGCGCGACGCGGCCGGCGGGCGTGGTCGCGGAGGCGCCCGGGTGCGCCCGGCGGAGCAGTACGTAGCGCAGTCGGCCTGCGGCTACGTACTGCTGGATCTCGCCCGGGGTGGGTGACGGGGCCTGGCCCATGTATCCGCCGACGGGCAGCACGGCGTCGCCGGTGGCCCGGAGATACGGGGAGGCGATGTTCCAACTGATGGTCGCCACGAGGTAGTCGGCGCCATGCCGGTTGGTCTGCAGGTAGCTGAGCAGCCGCCGCCGCGCGGTAGGGCCGGGGGCCGCGGTCCGCTCGCCCGGGGCGGCGACCGCCGGGGCCCGCAGGCGGGTGCGATCCGCGTCGCTGTCGGGACCTACCGTGCCCTTGGTGGACTGGCTGTAGCGAGGCATGACGACCGAGACCGACCATGCCGCGGGGGCCAGGAGAATGGCGGTCAACCCCACGACGAGCCCGGCCACCGCGGCCCGATGGCTGCCCCGGTGCCCCGTTCCCCCGTTGCTCGGGCGGCTCCAGGCCAGCAGCACCAGCGCTGTCAAGCAGAGCACCAGGACAGCGGACCCCAGGCCCGGCCAGAAGCGCGGCCAGACGCCGGCCACCACGGCGCCCCACACCGCGGTGCCGCCGATCATCGCGGGCAGCGTCCACGCGCGGGAGCCGCCCGCCCGGTGGGCGCGCCAGAACTGGACCGTGCCGATCCCGGTCAGGGCCGCGAGCGGGGCCGCCACGACGCCCATGTAGTACGTGTGCCCCGTGACCGTCCCCGCGCTGAAGACGGCGAGGAACGTCGTCAGCCAGCCGCCCCAGAGAAGCAGGGCGGCCCGCTCGGGGTCGCTGCGCGGCCGGTGCCGCAGCCACACCAGGCCGCAGACCACCGTCAGGGCCGCTGCCGGATACAGCCAGCCGGTCTGCGAGGCCAGGGGCGCGCGAACCATTTTGGTCCAGCCACCCTCGTCGCCGGTGGCAGCGGCCGGTCCGGGTCCTGACGGCGCCTTCGCCGCGGGGCCGCTGGGTACGGAGTTGACGCTGCCGGTGTCGGCGGGGGTCAGTCCCAGCTGAGGGAAGCGGTTGAGGACGTTGTACCCCCCGACCATGGTCACCGGCGAGCTGTTCGTGGTCCCGGCGATGTAGGGCCGGTCGCCTGCGGGTATCCGCGCC